>JAZRHG010000109.1:0-4849 GCA_045644625.1 Faecousia sp. | reverse complement strand
GTGGGGCGTACGGAACCCATTTCTGGATAGATCCTGTTAACAAAATAGTTGCAGTTTACATGAGAAATTCTAAAGATGCCGGTGGCTCTGGTGCGGCTACTGCAGCAAATTTTGAACAGGATGTATGTAACTCATTTCAATAAAGGAGAGGCTATATGAAAATTCAGTTTTTAGGAACCGGTGCTGCGGATTTTTCTCCGCTGCTGGAAACAGAATTTAAGAACAAACTGGATAACAATGCTCGACGCAGCAGTGCAATCCTGATCAATGAAACACTCTTGGTTGACTGCGGCCCCCACACACTAGACTCTTTAGCAATTCAAGGTTTGGATTGCACCAAGGTGACAGATCTGTTTGTAACACACTTTCACAGCGACCACCATAACCGTGAAAATATCGAGAAGCTGGCGAAGCAGTGCAAACAACCCTTGCGAATGTGGTATCACGCAGATGCAGCTCCTGCACCTATGGAGAATGTGGAACTTCACCCAGTCAAACCACTGGAAACTTTTGAAACAGATGTGTTCCGTGCTGTGGCACTGGCGGCAAATCATACAGCCTTTCCGCTGCACTATGACATTGAAGTAGATGGCATAAAGCTGTTTTACGGCTGTGACGGTGCATGGCTGCTGAACGATACCTTTTATGCAATGATGCGCCGGGAATACAAGTGTATGATTTTGGATGGAACGGTGGGCGACTATAACGGTGACTACCGTTTGGGTGAGCATAACAGCATTCCAATGATCCGCTTAATGGCAGAATCCTTTCGTACACAAAATGTAATTGCACAAGACGGAACGATCTGTATCTCTCATCTGGCAAGAACGCTCCAGAAGTCCCACGAAGAAACGGCTGAGAGCCTGTCCAAAGAGGGATATGTGGTTGCTTATGACGGAATGATACTTTCCTGTTGATAGTAGGAACGAATTTAACGGAGGGGAAAAGGAAAATGCCCATCAGGGAAGGCCAAATGATAGCATCATTGGTTGACTTTGTGCTCCGGGCTTGCGAAGGCAGGGAATTTCGGATACTGCAGCTTACGGACATCCAAATCATTGATCCCGGTCAAAGTCGATACCCGGAACGCATCAACAATATAACGCCGATTTCGGATGAACAGCTTTATGCTGATTGCTTTCATTACATAAGAAGCACCATCGAAAAAACAAAACCGGATTTGATTCTTATGACCGGCGACAATATCTACGGTGAATTTGATGACAGCGGTGCATCATTGAGAAAACTGATTGCCTATATGGATTCGTTTCAGATCCCCTGGGCACCTGTGTGGGGCAATCACGACAATGAAAGCACCAAGGGTGTGACCTGGCAGTGCGAACAATTTGAAAAAGCACAGTATTGCCTATTCAAGCGGGGAAATATAACCGGCAACAGCAATTACACCATTGGAATACAGCAGGGTGATACACTGATCAAGGTTATTTTTATGATGGATAGCAACGGATGTGGTAACGGAAAATCCTATTCCTATCTTCCGTCCTTTGGGGCGTATAACCAGAATGAAAAACTGCTGACACAGATGGGATTTGGTGCAGACCAAATCCAGTGGGTTGAAAAAACTTGCCAGCATATTGAGGAAACTTTGGGATATTCCCCTAGCAAATTCGCGGCATTCCATATACCGATTATTGAATATTGGTATGCTGCCTCTGCCAAGGGTTATCCGGTAGGCGATGGGAGTGCAAAATTCGTCATAGAAGATCCAACGGGAACTGACTTCGGACAGAAACAGGATATGTTTGGCATTTTGGAGGCACCCGAATTCTGGGAACTGCTGAAAAAACACAATTTTGACGGCGTGCTTGCTGGGCATTGCCATACCAACAATTTCAGTATTGTGTATGACGGCATCCGTCTGACTCACGGTATGAAAAGCAGCCGATTTGATTATCATCTGCAGGATATGTTAGGTGGTACGCTGATTACACTGGATAGGAAACGAGCATCTTTTGGCGTAGAGCATATTTATATTAAAAAACATAAGGAATGTTGAAGAAAATGAAGAGATTTATCAGCAGCATTTTAATACTGGTTCTGTTGAGCCTATGCCTGCTTACAGGTTGTGGCAACGATCCAAAATCTCAACCCACGCAACCGTCCCAGCCGGATATCAGCCAATTGGTGGATTTTGTGGTGCAGGCAGAGGAAGGGCGGGAGTTCCGTATCCTTCAGCTTACTGATACGCAGGTCATTGATCCCGGTCAAAGCCGGTATCCGGAGCGCATTGGAGATACTACACCTTTAACAGACGAGCAGTTATATCAGGAATGCTTTTATTACATTGAAGAATCCATTAAGCGGTCGCAGCCGGATTTGATTCTTATGACCGGCGATATCGTTTACGGCGAATTCGATGACAGTGGCGAGATCCTGCAAAAAATTGTTAAGTTTATGGATTCATTTGGTATACCTTGGGCACCTGTGTGGGGCAATCACGATAATGAAAGCATCAAGGGTGTCACCTGGCAGTGTCAGCAATTCGAGAATGCAGAGCATTGTCTGTTTAAGCGTGGCGAGATGTTAGGAAACAGCAACTACAGCATCGCAGTTCAGCAAGGCGATAAGGTTATCAGAGTGATCTATATGCTCGATAGCAATGGTTGCGGAAATGCAAAAAGCTATTCTTATATGCCGGAATTTGGTCCGTACAATCAAGGAGAAAAAGTCTTTACCACTGCGATGATTGCCGAAGATGTTTTGGATTGGATCAATCTGACTTCTGCACAAATTACTGCTTCGCTGGGATATTCCCCTAAAAAATTCGCCGCATTCCATATTCCTATTGAAGAGTATTCCGATGCCGCAACTTCCAAGGGATATCAAACCAGTGATAAAACGTCGCATTTCAAGATCACCGATCCGGATGGAATTGATTTTGGCAGTAAAAACGAGAGCATCCGCGGCATAACAGTACCGAATTTCTGGGCGCTGCTCGCGGCACAAAACTTTGACGGTGTATTTGTAGGACATAACCACAGAAATGATTTCAGCATTGTGTACCAAGGTATTCGTTTGACCTGCGGCATCAAAGGCAGCACCCACGACAGACACGATAACGATAAGATAGGCGGCACACTGATCACAGTGACAGAAGGCGGCGAAACCTTTAAGGTCGAGCATTGCAGAGTGGACATATTGCCAGGAGAATAATGTATTTTTCAAACTATAAAAAGGACTGCATCTTGTGACGCAGTCCTTTTTCCATAGATAGGAATGTTATTTGGTGAAGTTTTGGTTATTTTTCGTTCTGTCCGTTGATACCTTCATACTGTTTGCGGTATTGGGTAGGGGTAACACCTAACTGTTTTTTAAAAATGTGATTAAAGTTGGAAACACTGTCATACCCTGCCATTGCTGCGATTTCTACAATTCGGTATTCGGAGTGTTTCAAAAGGTCAATGGCGTGCTCAATCCGCTTAGCGGTAATATATTCAATGATTGTGCAGCCCATGTATTCCTTAAAAAGGGAAATCAGTCGAGAGTAGCTGTATTGGGTACGCCTGGCGATCTCTTTTTTTATGGATTCATTGGTACGGGCGGTATCGGAAAGCAAAATCAACAGATCGGACAACCAATCCGGACGGGGGGAAGTCAGGGAAATATGCTGTGACATAAAGTCAATGAACAAATCATTGAACAAGAGCTTACAGCGCAAAAACCGTTCTTCCATACTGATTTGCCTGGAAGCCTGCAGATACTGGCTTTCACTGATAATTCGATTGATTTTTGCTTCTGGCAGGAAAACAGAAAGGTTCTGTGCAGACATAATCTCGTCTTTTAAATCATTACCGTACAACATTAAGAGCTGATCCATATAAGACTTTTTAATCATAAAGTTCAGAACAATGACCTGATCGCAGTTATGCATATAAAAATAGTGCATATCGTCAGGCCGAACCAGACAGCCTTGATTTTGTTTCATAATAAACGACTGGCTGTTGATGTGGTTCTCAATCTCACCCTTGATAATAATCGGGAATTCCCAATACAGGTGCGTATGGGGAGAGGGATAGTCCAAATTTGTCCAGTGAAAGGATACATCCGCATTCGGCCATGGACTGGCAGTTTCTAATTTTGAGATTCTTTCGTTGAAAGAGCGGTCGCCTGGGTCAGCATATATCGGGTTTATCTTCCGTTCCATATTCAAAATCTCCAGTCTGAATAGTTACCCCCATTATATAATGTGATAGTTTTTTGTCAATCTGCTTTGCGTAAAGTTAGTACTTTTTAACAAGAATATAGTACCAACAAACAAGACGAGAAAGGTGTGCGAATGATATTATATACATAATAATAGGCAGATTATAGACGGGAGGTAGTCTATGCGCATTACAGATTGGACTTTAACGGCAAACGGAGAGCATCCGTTTCTGTCGCCGAATAGAATAAAAGCGCAGGTTCCCGGGGATATCACCCATGACTTGTGGCAGGCAGGACTAATTGAGAATCCATACTATGGACAAAACCATAAGGACATTCGTTGGATTTTTGACCAAGATTTCATTTATACCGCTGTTTTTGATGCAGACGCAGATGTTTTGCTCAGTGACGAGATTCTGCTGACCTTTGACGCAATCGATTTGTTTTCGGAGATCACCCTGAACGGCCACTGCATCGGAACAACCCAAAATATGTTTTTGCAATATGTGTTCAGTGCAAAACCGTATTTACAGGCAACCGGTAATGTATTGCAGGTGAAGATGCGTTCCACCACCAATGCTTCGAAAAAGTATTGCTGTGACGGTTATATGGGCATTTTTAATCTGCCTCGTATTTTTATGAGGAAGACACAGTGCCACTTCGGGTGGGACTGGGCACCGGACCT
>JAZRHG010000108.1:0-11858 GCA_045644625.1 Faecousia sp. | reverse complement strand
AGGCGGCGCTCTGCGTCAGCCCTCCGGCGGCCCCACCATGAACGTTAAGGGTACCGCAGCAGGTGGCGGTAACGCTCTGCTGATGCCCATGACCGAGTTCTCCCTGGGTCTGACCGGCGACATCAACGACATTATGAACGCCCACAACCTGGCTATGGTTGCTCTGACTGCCCGTATGCAGCACGAGCGTAACAACACCGACGAGTGGCTGGCTGCTAAGGGCCTGCGCCGTCTGGACATCGACCCCAAGCGCGTGGAGATGGGCTGGATCATCGACTTCTGTGCTCAGTCCCTTCGTAACATCATCATCGGTATCGGCGGCCGTCTGGACGGCTTCATGATGGAGTCTAAGTTCGGTATCGCTGTTGGTTCCGAGCTGATGGCTATCCTGGCAGTTGCTAAGGACCTGAAGGATCTGCGTGAGCGTATCGGTAAGGTTGTTGTGGCTTACTCCAAGACCGGTGAGCCTGTTACCTGTGAGGATCTGGATGTTGCCGGCGCTATGACCGCTTGGATGCGTAACGCTATCAACCCCACCATGTGCTACTCTGTTGAGCATCAGCCCGTGCTGATCCACGCTGGCCCCTTCGCTAACATCGCTATCGGTCAGTCCTCTGTTATTGCTGACCGCCTGGCTCTGAAGCTGTTTGACTACCACGTCACCGAGTCCGGCTTTGCTGCTGACATCGGCTTCGAAAAGTTCTGGAACGTTAAGACTCGTCTTTCCGGCCTGACTCCCAACGTTTCCGTTCTGGTTGCTACCGTTCGTTCCCTCAAGATGCACGGCGGCGGCCCCAAGGTTACCCCCGGCGCACCCCTGCCCAAGGAGTACAAGGAGGAGAACCTGGAGCTGCTGGAGAAGGGTACTTGCAACCTGTTCCACCACGTCAACACCATCAAGAAGTCCGGCATCAACCCCGTTGTTTGTATCAACCGTTTCTACACTGACACCGATGCAGAAATCGCTCTGCTGAAGAAGCTGTGTGCTGAGCGCGGCGTGCGTTGCGCTGAGTCTAACCACTGGCGTTACGGCGGCGAAGGCGCTGCTGAGCTGGCTCAGGTTGTTGTTGAGGCTTGTGAGGATCCCGTGGAAGTTAAGTTCCTGTATGATCTGGAGATGCCTCTGCGTGAGCGTGTTGAGCGCATCGCTAAGGAAGTTTACGGTGCTGACGGTGTTACTTGGCTGCCCCTGGCTGTCCAGAAGGCAGAGCGTTTCGAGTCCGATCCCAAGTACGCTGACTACTGCACTATGATGGTTAAGACTCACCTGTCCCTGTCCGACGACCCCACTAAGAAGGGCGTTCCCACCGGCTGGAAGCTGACCATCCGCGACATTCTGGAGTACGGCGGCGCTAAGTTCCTGTGCCCCATGGCCGGTACCATCTCCATGATGCCCGGTACTGCAGCTGACCCCGCATACCGCCGCGTTGACGTTGATACTGAGACTGGTAAGGTATCCGGTCTGTTCTAATTCTCGTTTCACAATAAGAACAGGCGGGAAACCGCCTGTGCTTATTGGACCGTTTTGACCTATACTCGTTGTAGGGGCCGATGCCCACATCGGCCCGACTTATGCGGGTATCGTCCCCTACAATAACACTACATATAAAGGAGAAAATCCCTATGGATATGACTATGGAAACTTGCCGCAAGTTTGTGGAGGTTTTGGCATCTGATGCACCCGCACCCGGCGGTGGCGGCGCAGCGGCTCTCGTTGGCGCCATCGGCACTGCTTTGGGCAATATGGTGGGCAGCTTGACTGTCGGCAAGAAGAAGTATGCCGAGGTGGAAGCTGAAATTATCGAGCTGAAGGCTAAGTGCGATGCTCTGCAGAAGGAGCTTTTGGATCAGGTGGAAGCTGACGAAGTGAACTTCCTGCCCCTTGCTAAGGCTTACGGCATCCCCAAGGATGACCCCACCCGTGACCAGGTGATGGAAGAAGCAACCATCATCGCTTGCTCCACTCCTATGAAGATTATGGAGCTGTGCTGCCAGGCTATCGAGTACATTGCTGTGTTTGCTGCTAAGGGCAGCCGTTTGGCTGTTTCCGATGCCGGCTGCGGCGCAACTATTTGCAAGGCTGCATTGCAGGCAGCATCCTTAAACGTGTTCATCAACACCAAGACCCTGAAAAACCGCGAGGTTGCTGAGGAAATGAACGCAAAGGCACTGGGTATGCTCAGCAAGTACGGCGATATGGCCGACGAAATTTTCAACACTGTGAAATCCGGCTTCGGCGTTTAAAAGACAAGTAACTACCGTGTCATCCCGAGGGAGCGATAGCGAGTTGAGGGATCTTGGCACCATCGAAATGCGTAGATCCTTCGACTACGGGCGATGCCCTCCGCTCAGGATGACAAAATAATCAGATAAGGAGAAATATTATGGCAAAGAGATTGTTGGGTAAAGAAGTTAATGAGGCATTGGTAGCCGCATTGCAGACCCGTACCGCTGCCCTGAAGGAAAAGGGCGTACAGCCCACTTTGGGCATCATCCGTTTAGGCGAGAACCCCTCTGACCTGTCTTACGAAAAGGGCGCTACCAAGCGCGCTGAGGAAGTGGGCGTTGCTGTTAAGAATTACATCCTGCCTGAGGATGCTTCCAAGGAAGATGTGCTGAAGGTCATCGACGAAGTCAACGCAGACAGCACCGTTCACGGCGTTCTCATGTTCCGTCCTCTGCCCAAGCACCTGAAGGCAGACCAGGACGAAATCTGCAACCGCCTGGCTCCTTGTAAGGATGTGGACTCTATGACCCACATGAGTAACGCCGGCGTGTTCGAAGGTCAGGACCTGGGCTATGCTCCCTGCACCCCCGCCGCTTGTATGGAAATTTTAGACTACTACGGCATCGACTGCAAGGGCAAGAATGCCGTTGTCATCGGCCGCTCTCTGGTGGTTGGCAAGCCCGCTGCAATGATGCTGATGGGCAAGAACGCCACCGTTACCGTGTGCCACACCCGTACCGTCAACACCGCTGAAATCTGCCGCAATGCTGACATCATCGTCACTGCAGCCGGTGTTCTCAACTCCTTGACCAAGGACTTCGTCCGTGAGGGTCAGATCGTGATCGACGTTTCTATGAACTGGAACCCCGAGAAGATCACCTCCAAGGGCAAGGGCGGTATGTCCGGTGACTGTGTGTTCGACGAGGTCGAGCCCATTGTTGAGGCAATCACCCCCGTTCCCGGCGGTGTTGGTGCCGTTACCACCACCGTGCTGATGAAGCACGTTGTGGAGGCTGCTGAGAAAGCTTAAAAAAGAATAACCCTCTTACATAACTGGCGAAATTTGGTGGGTAACCACCGGGGAGTGTAGGAGAGAAATAAGCCGATCGCCTGGGCAATTCGAACTTTATGGGCTCGGATTGCCCAGTTTTTATTGAGGTGTAACTATGAAAAAGATTAGAAATTTATCTGAAAGTAGTTTTCTAAAACTGTTTTTCCTGTTTGTATCTTTGTGTTTTGTGGTGGCTGCGTTTTTGATGCCTGATGTAAGCAATATGCTCACAGGTATGAAGAACATTTTGCTGCAGCCCTGTAAGGTATCTTCCAACTATTTCGGAATGGGCGGCTATGCAGCAACCTTCCTGAATATGGGTCTTGTAGGTCTGTTCTGCTGGGCTTTGTGCCAGCTTCCCGGTGCCAAGGCAGTCAATGCCACCACTTTGGGCTTCTTGCTCACCGTTGGTTTCGGTGCCTGGGGCATGAATCCCTTAAATATGATCCCCACCATTTTGGGTGTTTGCCTGTTTGCCTTGGTGAAGAAGGAAAAAGCAGGCGCCCACGTCAACGCGATGATGTTCTCCACCGGTATTGCACCGCTGATTTCCGAATTGTTGTTCCGTTACCCCGGCACAGAGGTGGTGGGCTTTAATCTGCTTGGCATTTTGCTTGCCTTGTTTGTGGGTCTTATCATCGGTTTCTTCCTGCCGGCAGGCTTAGGTCACGCACCCAACATCCACAAGGGTTATAACCACTATTCTGCTGCCGTGCCCATTGGCTTCACTGCATTTTTTCTGCGTGTGGTGCTCTACAAGGTGATGCTGGGCAAGGGCATCGAAACCATGGGTGAACTGAAGTCCTTTACCATGGCGGATGTAACCTTTGCCTTAGGCTGCAACATTTTCTGCATCGTGCTGTTTGTGCTTTGCATTGTGTTTGCCCTTTTGATGGGCTGCACACCCAAGGATTATTTGAAAGTCCTGAAAGAGCCGGGCAAGGGCGTCAGCATTTCTGAAAAATACGGCAATGCTGCATTTTTAATGAATGTGGGCGTTTACGGACTGATGATTGTTGCCTACTTTAATTTGGCAGGTCTGATGGACGGCGGCTTGGCACGGATGAATAGCATCTGGACCGGTATGACCTTCGGCATCGTGTTCTGTATGCTTTGCACCTGCAACTCAGGCTCCCATCCCGGAAATGTGTGGCCCATTATGCTGGGTTATGTGGCATTTTCCTACCTGTTTGGCTGGATTAGCGGGCTTTTGGGCGTGGAAAACTACGCGCTCTCCATTGCTTCTCAGGGCATTTTGATCGGTTTGTGCTATGCCAACGGACTTTCTCCCATTGTGGGTAAGTATGGCTGGGCGTATGGCGTGCTGGCAGCAGGACTGCACTACCTGCTGGTGAGCGCAGTGCCGGATATGCACGGCGGCTTCTGCCTGTATAACGGCGGCTTTACCGCAGCGCTGATCTGCCTGGTGTTCGTACCCCAGCTGGAAAAGTTCTGCAAAACCAAGGAAGAAAAGGCTTTAACCAAATAAATGACTAAAAAAACTCCGGATTTTCCGGAGTTTTTTTGTTTACTATTGCTCTTGCGGACTGTGTTCGATAGTGCTATGATATGGCTTGGAAATTTTTTGAAAAGAAGGTCTTATTTATGGCAAGTAATCTCGTCTGTCTGGCGGTGGCGGTAATCGGGGGCCTTATGATGTCCCGTCTGACAAAGCGCTTCCACCTGCCGGCAGTGACGGCGTATTTGGTGGCAGGACTGGTGTTAGGTCCGTTCTGCTTAGGTGCTATCGGCATTCAGGGCCTGGGTTTTCAGTCCTTGGAGCAGGTAGAGGGCTTGAGCGTGCTGACCCAAACCGCGCTGGGCTTTATCGCCTTTTCTATGGGCAGTGAGTTCCGGCTGCACCAGCTGAAAGGTATGGGCAAAAAGGCAATCATTATCGGTGTCGTTCAGGCGGTGGTCACTACCTTGCTGGTGGATGCCCTGCTGATTGGGCTGCACCTGATGTTCCCCAAGGTGATATCCCTGCCTGCTGCACTGGTGCTGGGCGCCATCGCATCGGCAACCGCACCGGCAGCCACCTTGATGGTGGTGCGCCAGTATAAGGCAGACGGCCCTTTGACCCGCCTGCTGATGCTGGTGGTTGCCATCGATGATGCGGTGGGCCTGCTTTTGTTCTCTGTGTCCTTCGGCATTGCCAGCGCCTTAGAGAGCGGCGCGGTGAATGTGTTGGGCGTGGTGGTAGAGCCGTTGCTGGAAATTTTGTTGTCTGTGGCGCTGGGCGCGGTAATCGGCATTTTGCTGGATCGGGTGGAGCATCTGTTTCACTCCCGCAGTAAGCGTATGACACTGTCCGTTGCCTTTGTGCTGCTGGCAGTGGGCCTTTCTATGCTGAAATTCCATATTGGCCCTGTCCATTGCGGCTTTTCTCTGCTTTTAGTGTGTATGATTACCGGTACCGTGTTCTGCAATGTGTGTGACACCTCTCAGGAACTGATGGAGAGAGTGGAGCGGTGGACCGTGCCACTGAATGTGCTGTTTTTCGTCATATCCGGTGCGGAACTGGACTTGCAGGTGCTGATAAGTCCCGTGACTTTGCTGGTGGGCGTGGTGTATATCGCATCCCGTTCCTGCGGTAAGTATTTTGGCGCCTGGGGAAGCTGCCGCTACTCCAAGTGCAGCGCTGCCGTAACAAAGCATTTGGGCATCACCTTGTTGCCCCAAGCCGGTGTTGCCTTGGGTATGGCGCTGACTGCCACCGCCCTTTCTGACGGTGCGTTGGTGCGCAATGTGGTGCTGTTCAGCGTACTTGTGTACGAATTAGTGGGTCCTGCCCTGACCAAGCGTTCCTTGACACTGGCAGGGGAAATCAAACCCGAGGGCAAAACCAGTGCCCGTGTGCTGGACAAGCCCAGAGAACACATCAGCATTCACTAAGCAAAAATCCCGAGGCAAAGCCTCGAGATTTTTTATTTCATAAATTTGTCGATTGCCTGGCACAAATCGTCAATGGCGTGCTCATCGCCGGCGGCGACGGCATCCACCATACAGTGGCGCATATGGTCTTTTAAGATGACCTTGCCGGTGTTCTCCAGCGCGGACCGTACCGCCGCCAGCTGCACCAAAACCTCGGAGCAGTCGTGACCGTCCTCCACCATTCTTTTTACCTTTTCCAAGTGGCCGATGGCACGAGCCAAGCGGTTAATCACTGCTTTTTGGTTTTCGTGGACGTGGCCGTGGGTATGGGCAATGCCGTGGGCGTGCATATATTCGTGATCGTGTTCGTGATCGTGGTGATGTGCCATATCTTGTCATCCTTACAAATTTTTCTCCATTATACTGTAAATTTGTAAGTTTTACAAGCCCCTACCGGGGATATTTATTGACTGTATTGCCGATTTTTGATATAATATTTTGAAAATCTTTCTTTAGGAGAAATGCCCTATGAGAATGCGGAAAATGAAGAATTTAGTGCCCAGAATGGAAAAGTGCGCCGCTTTCCGAATTGAAAATCCGGAAACCTACAAGGGAAACTGGCGTAGCCTGAAAGAAGACGCAGAAGCTTTGTGGGTGGAGGTAGGCTGCGGTAAGGGTAAATTCACTGCCGAAACTGCTGAGGCAAACCCCAACGTGCTGCTGATTGCCGTGGAGCGGTGCCGGGAGGCAATGGTGGTGGCTATGGAAAAGGCGCAGTCAATGGGTCTTACCAACGTATTTTTCATCGATATGGATGTGGAGAAAATCGAGGAGATTTTCGCCGCCACCGAAATTGACCGCCTCTTTATCAATTTCCCCGACCCCTGGCCCCGGAAGAAAAATGCCAAGAGAAGACTGACCCACAGAGGTTTTTTGGATAAATACTGCCGGGTGGTCAAAGGAGAAATTCACTATAAGACTGACAACGCACCTCTGTTCGAGTTCTCTTTGGAAGAGTTTGCAGCCTGCGGCTTAGAGGTGAAAAACTGTACCCGCAATCTCCACGAAAACGGCATAGTGGGCATTATGACCGGCTACGAAGAAAAATTCTACGCCCTTGGCACCCCCATCAACCGGTGCGAAGTGGTGTGCAAACCCTTCCAGCTGCCGAAAGAGGAGAAAAAATCGGAGGAAACCGAATGAACACCTACCCTATGGGACAATGTGAGGTGGCGGTGATTGGTGCCGGTCACGCGGGCATTGAGGCGGCGTTGGCTGCTGCCCGCTTAGGCTGTCACACCATCCTCTTCACCATCAATATGGATGCGGTGGGCAATATGCCCTGCAACCCCGCCATTGGCGGCACCGGCAAGGGACACCTTGTGCGGGAGCTGGATGCTTTGGGCGGCGAAATGGGTGTTTCTGCCGACAAAGCCTGCATTCAGTACCGGATGCTGAACCGGGGCAAAGGCCCGGCTGTCCATTCCTTGCGCGCCCAGGCGGACCGGCGGAAGTACCAGCAGGTGATGAAAAGAACTTTGGAGCAGCAGGAAAATTTAGAGCTGAAGCAAGCCCAAATTGTGGAAATTCTCACGGAAAATGGGCGCGTCACCGGTGTCCGCACCCAATTAGGCGGCATCTACACCGCAAAAGCCGTGGTGATTGCCACCGGCACATTTTTGGACAGCACCATTATTATCGGCGAAAGTGTCCAGTCCTCCGGCCCGGACGGAATGCACCCGTCTTTGGGTCTGGCAGACTGCTTGAAAGGTTTGGGGCTTTCTTTGCGCCGGTTTAAGACCGGCACGCCGCCCCGTGTCAACCGCCGCAGCATCGACTTTTCCAAAATGGAAATCCAGCCCGGTGACGCGGAAATTGAGCCCTTTTCTTTCCGCACGGAAGAAATGCCGGACAACTCCGCCCTGTGCTACCAAACCTACACGTGCGAAGAAACCCACGAAATTATCCGTCAGAATCTGCACCGCAGCCCGATGTACGATGGCACCATTTCCGGTGTGGGGCCCCGGTATTGCCCCAGCATTGAGACGAAAATCGTCCGCTTTGCTGACAAAGAACGGCACCAGCTGTTTGTGGAGCCTTGCGGTTTGGACACAGAGGAAATGTATATTCAGGGCTTTTCTTCTTCCCTGCCGGAAGATGTGCAGGTGCAAATGCTCCGCACAGTGGCGGGCCTTCAGAACGCGGAAATTATGCGCCCTGCCTATGCCATTGAGTATGAGTGCATCGACCCCACAGAGCTAAAACCCACCTTGGAGACCAAGGCGGTTTCCGGACTTTACGGCGCAGGTCAGTTCAACGGCACTTCCGGTTACGAGGAAGCAGCGGTGCAAGGGCTGATTGCCGGTGTGAATGCAGTGAAGAAGCTGCGGGGGGAAGCGCCCTTTGTACTGACTCGGGACACCAGCTACATCGGCACGTTGATTGACGATTTGGTGACCAAGGGCACCCAGGAACCTTACCGGATTATGACCAGCCGCAGTGAGTATCGGTTGCTGCACCGGCAGGACAATGCCGACCAAAGACTGACCCACTTGGGCGCGCAAATCGGTCTTGTACCCCCGGAAAGACTTGCGCAAGTGGAAGAAAAGTACACCCAGGTGGAAAAAGAACTTGCCCGTTTGGAAAGCACCGGCGTTCCTGCAAGCGAGGCTTTGGCCCAAATGCTGGAAGCAAGGCAAAGCACACCGGTAAAATCCTCTGCCCGTTTGGCAGATTTGCTCCGCAGACCCAATGTGACCTATTTGGACCTTGCGCCCTTTGATAAAAACCGCCCTGAACTTCCCCAAAGTGTGGTGGAGGCGGTGGAAATTCACATCAAGTACGCCGGCTACCTTGCCCGACAGGAAAAGCAGGTGGCGGAATTTAAGAAAGAGGAAAACCGCCTGTTGCCGGAGCATATCAACTATCTGGAAATTGCAGGCCTGCGGGTTGAAGCAAGAGAAAAATTGCAGGAAATTCGCCCCCGTTCTATCGGACAGGCAGGCAGAATTTCCGGTGTCAGCCCCGCCGACATCGCGGTTCTGCTCATCTATTTGGAACAAAATAAATAATCACAAATAAGTACCTCCGGGCATAGAATGCCCGGAGGTGTTTTTATGTCTATCGTGAATACCAGCGTTCCCATTACATCGGAAAGCAGCGACAGAATGATTTTGGCGCTTTTGGAAAAATACCCCTTTTTACGCAGTGAAATTCTCACCACCACCGTGTTTCAGCGACCTGTTCGCACCTTGGTCATCGGCACAGGACCGCGAAAGGTTCTCTACACCGCCGCCCACCACGCCAATGAATGGATTACAACCTTGATTTTACTCAAATTTGCCGAGGATTTTGCCAAAGCCATTTCGGAAAACGGCAAAATTTTCGGTGTGGATGCGGGCTTGATTGCGGAGCAAACCACCATTTATATGGTGCCGCTGGTGAACCCCGACGGGGTGGATTTGGTGACAGGGGCGATACAGACAGGGAATATCCAGTTTGACCTTGCCCAAAGGCTTTCTCAGGACTATCCGGAAATTCCCTTTCCTGACGGGTGGAAAGCAAACCTATTGGGTGTGGATTTGAATTTGCAGTACCCCGCAGGCTGGTTGCAGGCGCGGGAAATTAAATTCAGCCAAGGCTATACCCGCCCTGGACCCCGGGATTATGTGGGCAGAGCCCCTTTAAATCAGGTGGAGACCAAAGCCCTTGCCGGCTACACCGAGTTTTTAGACCCGGCACTTGTGCTGGCATATCATTCCCAAGGTAAGGAGATTTACTGGAAATTCGGAGACTTTTTTGTGCCGGGGGCAGAGCAGTTGGCGGAAGAATTTGGAAGACTGAGCGGTTATACGGTGGCGGATACTCCCTACGCCTCCGGTTTTGCAGGCTTCAAGGACTGGTTTATCCAGTATTTCCGCAAACCCGGCTTTACCATTGAGGTAGGGCAGGGAGAAAATCCGCTGCCACTATCCCAGTTTCCGGAAATTTACAAGGATAATTTGGGAATCTTAGTGACAGCTGCTACAGGCATATGATATACTATCCCCGAGGTGATTGGCGTGCTTCACACAACTTTGTGTTATATTACCCGGGGTGACGAGGTTTTGATGCTCCATCGGGTGAAAAAGGAAAAGGATATCAATAAGGACAAATGGATTGGCATTGGCGGCAAGTTTTTAGAAAACGAAAGTCCCGATGCTTGCCTGCTGCGGGAGGCAAAAGAGGAAACGGGACTGACCTTGACGAATTACAAATGCCGTGGTATTGTCACATTCCTTAATGACATCTGCGAAGGGGAGTATATGTACCTGTTCACCGCCGATGGCTTTACAGGAGAACTGAAAGAATGTGACGAAGGAGACCTGCAATGGGTCAGTCGTGATTTTCTGTATAGCCTGCCCATGTGGGAGGGGGATAAAATTTTCTTAGACCTTCTTTGGACTGACGAGCCTTTCTTTTTGCTCACCCTGAATTATTCCGGTGATAAGTTGTTGTCTGCAACACTAAACGGCAAACAAATATAAAAGCCTCCCTCTGATGAGGGAGGTGGATTTTGCGAAGCAAAAGACGGAGGGAGAGAAAAACAATTCTCTCCCCCAGTCTGCCCTAAAGGGCATCCAGCCCCCTCGTCAGAGGGGGCCTTTTGCGTGGTTATACGGTTTCGTCGGTGATGGTTTTCATCGCGTCCTCTAAGGACATTCCTTGCGCTACCGCCTCTTTGCGGGCGGCATTGACTTTGCTGATGATTTTCATCCGTGGACCGGTGAGGGTATAACCCCGCATAGACAATAAGGTCACAATCCAAGCCAGCATTGGTACGCCACAGAACAGGGCAAGCACCACATAATTCATACCAGGCGTGTAAGGCGTTGCTTTGGTGGGCAGATTGGAAAGCCCAATCAAGCCAACCGCCAGCCCCACAACGGTGCCGGAAAGACTGGACACCAATTTGTCTACTAAAGAAAACAGCGTGCCCATAATGCCGGGGATAAACTTACCGGATTTGTAGGTCTCGTAGTCGGCGCAATCGGCGACCATAGGGATGGGCATATCTGCTGTGGCATAATACGCGCCGTAACCCACACCGAAAAAGATAATAAATAAGATAGTGTAAAGGTTGATGCTTTTAAGATTAAGCTGACAGGCGGGGTTGCCCGGCTGCCACAAAAACAGCAGCACCGACACCACCGCATAACAGACAAGCGCCACAGTAACATAGGTCATTAGTGAGCGCTTTTGTCCGTGCTTTTGGGAAGTGCGCACGGTCAGCAGGAAAAATGGCGCCGCAAATATATACCCCAGCACCATCATCGGCAGATACAGACTGTCATAAGCGCCCATCATACAGTGGTAGAGCATAATCAGCACCGTCATATTGGTGGCAACAGACAGCGCCAATTTGCAGCCGCCGCCGGCAATCATCAGTCGTTGCAGAGGCTTGTTGCCCCGGACGATTTGCACATACTCCGATAGCTTTAACTTTTGTGCTTTTTCACCGCCAATGCCAAAATAGCGGCTATTGTCCTTTTCCCAAATGCCGATGATTGCAAGGATAGTTAAAATTACGGAGCAGACAATGCCAATGGGGGTCATTACGGCATACCAGGTGGCATTGTAATCGCCGAACACGCCATCGCCTGCCAAAATCGGCGCGATTGCCTGCATCAGGCCCATACCCGCCAGAGAGCCGATGGTGTTAAACAC
>JAZRHG010000107.1:0-40911 GCA_045644625.1 Faecousia sp. | reverse complement strand
ACTGTGTAAGCGGTGTTGAAGGAACGGTCTTGCGCAATAAAATCCCGTGAACCATGTCAGGTGGGGAACCAAGCAGCATTAAGCGGATCGTTTTGTGTGCCGCAGGGTTGCCGTTCCCGAGCTGGCTGCATAGAAACCGGGCATTTTTCTTGTTCAAATGTGGGTGTGCGATCTTGTTATGAGCCGGTCTTTTTTTTGGAGGTTATTATGTATCAGGCGCTGTATCGAAAATATAGACCACAAACATTTGATGATGTGGTCGGACAGCTTCCCATTACCCAAACGCTGAAAACCCAGTTGGTAACCGGGAAGATGAGCCATGCTTACCTGTTCACCGGCAGTCGGGGAACGGGCAAAACCAGCAGCGCCAAAATTCTGGCAAAAGCGGTGAACTGCGAAAATCCCCAGGACGGCAATCCCTGTAACTGCTGCAGCAGCTGCCGCAGCATTGACGCAGGATCCTGTATGGATGTACTGGAGATTGACGCAGCCTCCAATAACGGCGTGGACAATGTCCGCGATTTGCGGGATGATGCAATTTATACACCCTCTCAGGTAAAGATGCGTGTGTATATTATCGATGAGGTGCATATGCTGTCTATCTCCGCATTTAATGCACTGCTGAAAATCATCGAAGAGCCGCCGGAGCATTTGCTTTTTATTCTTGCAACAACGGAGCTGCATAAAGTGCCGGCAACCATTCTTTCCCGTTGCCAGCGATTCTCTTTCCGCAGAATTAGTCAGGAGGACATTGCTGCAAGATTGCAGTATGTGGCTTATCAGGAGAATATTGATTTAGATGATGCTGCTGCCCGCGTGCTTGCACGCTTAGCCGATGGCGGTATGCGTGACGGATTAAGCCTTTTGGACCAATGCGCTTCTGCAACTACGGGTGAACTCAACGCTGAGCGGGTTTATGCCTGTTTGGGCATTGCCGGAATTCAGGAGTGCGGCAAGCTGATGGCAGCCATTGCCAACAAGGATTCTAAATCAGCCTTATCCACAATGAATACCTTATATGCCCAGGGTAAGGATATGGGTGCGATGCTGGATGAACTTGCCTGTCTGACCCGTGACTTGATGATATTAAAGACCGCTCCGGAGGCGGGGCTGACAATGCTTTCCGGCGTTGCTTCCGATCAGGAAGCACTTGCCCTTGCACAGCAATTCTCCACCGGTGAACTGGTACGAATGATGAACATCATTCAGCAAACAGTCGCCGGCTTTACACGAAGCAGCAGTCGTCGATTGGATTCCGAATTGTGTTTAATTAACCTGTGTCAGCCGGAGTTAGATACGGATGTACCGGCAATGCTGGCGCGGATTACAAAGCTGGAGGATCAGTTGCGTACCGGCAATTTCGCAGCACCCCAAGTTGCTCCGCAAATTTCAATTGATATTCCTACTACTGCTGAAGCAGCACCGATTATTCCGCAGATGAACGAGCCGGTGAGAGAACTTACCGATGAAGCACCGGTGGGTTTTTGGTCAGATTTGGCAGCAGACATTCGCAGTGAGTTAAGCACTTCTTTGCGTGGATTTTTCGTGACAACGGAAAATGCACCCTTACGTGGTATTTTAGCCGGCGAAAAACTGGTGCTTGCCTGCCAAAATGAGTGGGTAATTGACATCGTTAAAAAACCGGAGATTTTGGAGCTGGTTGCCCGTAAAGCATCTGCGAAATTGGGCCGCCCTATGCGTGTTGTTGTGACGGATGATTCCGGTTTTGAAGAAAAGAACGAGCAAATGGAGCAACTGCTGAATTTTGGCAGAAGCCACACAGATATTGTAAACATTCGAAATGATGAATAAGAGGAGCGTAGTAAAATGGCAAAAGGTGGATTTCGGGGTATGCCCGGTGGTATGAACCAGGCTGCAATGATGCGGCAGGCGCAAAAAATGCAGCAGGAAATGCTGCGTATGCAGGAAGAAATGGAGACCAAGACCTACAGTGCTACTGTGGGTGGCGGTATGGTAACTGCAACCGTCAATGGCAAGCACGAGTTACAGGGTTTGGAAATCAATCCGGAAGCAGTTGACCCTGATGATGTGGAAATGCTGCAGGACTTAGTGATTGCGGCCGTGAATGAAGCAATGCGGAATGCAGATGCAGAATCTGCCAACCAGATGTCCAGACTCACCGGTGGACTGAACTTAGGCGGTTTGGGCGGCTTGTTCTAAGGAGGCATTATGCAGTACTTTCCCGCAGCTCTGCAAGCGCTGGCGGACCAGTTTGCCCGTCTTCCGGGCGTTGGCGGTAAGACAGCACAGCGATTGGCTTTTCGGGTGTTGGAAATGCCGATGGAGGATGCCCAAGCTTTTGCAGATGCGATTATAGAGGCAAAACAGACAGTACATACCTGTCCTGTCTGCCAAAACCTAACCGATCGGGACATATGTCCCATTTGTCAGGATGATATCCGTGATCAGGGCTTGATTTGCGTTGTGGCAGACCCTAAGGATGTGATTGCTATGGAGCGGGCACGGGAGTTTACCGGTGTTTACCATGTGCTCCACGGTGTTATTTCTCCGTTAAATCACGTGACACAGGATGATATCCGCATTAAGGAGCTCCTTGCACGGGTTGCAAAGGGCGGTGTCCGCGAAGTTATTATGGCGACTAATCCAGATGTTGAGGGTGAGGCTACGGCGATGTATATCTCCCGTCTTCTTCGTCCTATGGAGGTTAAGGTGACACGGCTTGCCTATGGTGTGCCGGTTGGCAGCCAGTTGGAGTATGCTGACGATGTAACGCTGTCCCGCGCTTTGGAGGGACGTCAGGAAATATAAGGAAAACTCCTCGTGTTATAAAACACGAGGAGTTTTGTTTATAATTTTGCGTAGGTTTTTTCTAAGAAACGCTCGACTGAGATGAGCGCCCGCTTGTGTGTGCCTTCACCAATTTTTCCCGCTTCATCATAAGCTGATAACTGGAATGTAATTACGCTGCCATCCACAGCAATAACCTCAGCTTCTGCACGAACAGTCATTCCAACAGGTGTTGAAGAAAGGTGCGAGATATTTAGTTCAATACCCACCGAGGATTTGCCTTCCGGAATAGCTTCGTTAATTGCTTCACATGCAGCGCCTTCCATCAGCGCCACCATACAAGGTGTTGCATATACCAGCAAGCTTCCGGAGCCGACCTCCAATGCGGTATCTTCTCTTTCGACCAGTGAAGAAACTTCTCCCTTCATACCAACAGTAATTTCCATAATATCATCCTCCATTCAAGTTTCAATATATCGTAAATCCACTGTTGTGTCAATATTTTTATATTGCTATTTCGTTTTTAGTAATTTATAATACCTACATATCGGATTAAATTGCGGGTGATACGTATGCAGTATTTTTTTGAAACTGTCGAGACAATTTCAAACGGAGTGGGATTTGCGCATTTCGGTTATTTGCATATTGCTTGGCTGATTGTGTTTGCTATCATTACAATCGCAAACTGTTTGTGGTATCGGACTATGGGCGAAAAGGGCAGAAAATGCTGGAGAAAAACTGTTGCAGTTCTGCTTTTGGCGGATGAACTTTTTAAGGTTGTGATGCTGATAGTGGGTGGCAACTATACCGCGGATTATCTGCCGCTGCATCTTTGCAGCATCAACATTTTCCTTATCACATTCCACGTCTGGAAGCCTTCTGAAATGCTGGGTGGCTATCTTTACACGGTTGGCATTCCGGGTGCTTTGGCAGCATTGCTGTTTCCAACATGGACCGGTTTACCGTTCTTCAATTTTATGCACCTGCATAGCTTTACCGTGCATATTTTACTTGCTCTATATCCCATTGTTCTGTTTGCAGCCGGCGATATCCGTCCCCAAGTTCAAAAGATGCACAAATATCTGTTGCTGCTAATAGCAATGGCAATTCCAATTTACGGGATAAACTTACTGCTGGATACGAACTTTATGTTCCTGATGTCTGCCGACCCCGGAAACCCCCTGTACTTCTTTGAACAGATGTGGGGCAGCCACTTGTTAGGCTTTCCTGTCATCATTGTCGGTGTGCTGCTGGTTATGTTCCTGCCACTTGAATTGTATCGTAAATTACGAGAATCAAAATAAAATGAAATGGACTGTTCGGATGAACAGTCCATTTAGCTTATTTGAGTGTTTCCATTACTGCCTTAATTCTTGCAACGGTGCGGTCATAGCCCAAAATCTGCATAACCGTGTAGAGGTCGGGGGAGTTGGTTTTGCCCGTAACTGCCTGGCGAATGAATGTGGAGACATCGGCAACTGTGCCGGGAAATGCGTCCGGGTCGGCTTTATATGCTTTCATATCGGTTGTGAAGCCAAGGGCCTCTGTGACAGCCTTGACCTTGTCAAACCAGACGGCGGAGTCATCCGCGATATCAAAGCTTGTCAGGAACTTCTCCAGGGCGCTATAAATAACAGCCTTGTCAAAACGCGCATCAAAAATAGGAGTTTCCAGATATTCGTCATAGAAGAAACCCATATAGGGTTTTGCTTCTTTCCATGTGGCAATGTCCTTACGGGGCTTTTTGCCGCCTCTGCCGATTGCTAAAATTGCCTTTGCAAAATCAGGTTCATCAGTGAGTTTTTTGGCAAATTCGGGGTCGAATTCCTCTGCCCATTGTGTCAGCAGGGTGTAGACCTTGTCGGCGTCCATTTTGGAGATTTCATTCTTGCTCACATCCGTCAGCTTGGCATAGTCAAACAGGCTGCCTGCAGGGTTTAACTTCTTGGGACTGAATGCAAACTTGTCAACATCCTCTGTGGGATTGGCGCGACGCCAGTCTTCAAAGTTGGAGTTGAGCACCGTCATAATATACTCATACACGGCCTCCACAGGGAAACCTTCGGCTTTGTAGAAGGTCAAAGCCAGTTCGGGGTCCTTGCGTTTACTCAGCTTCCGCTTGGATGTGCCATCCATTTTCATAAGCGGGCCGATGTGCACATATTTGGGAAGCTTAAAGCCTAAAGCCTTAAACAACTGAATGTGGAAGGGGAGTGTGGGTAGCCACTCGTCACCGCGAATCACGTGAGTGGTGCGCATCAGGTGGTCATCCACGGCGTGTGCAAAGTGGTAGGTGGGAATGCCGTCGGATTTTAGCAAAACGTGGTCGATATCGTTCTCTGTGACGGTCAGCTTGCCCTTCACCAAATCGTCAAACTTAAATTGGTTTTCGATTGAGCCTGTGGAGCGGAATCGCAGCACCCAAGGGTTGCCGGCAGAAAGCTGCGCTTGAATGTCCTCCAGGGAGCGGTCACGCCAAATGGCATACTTACCATAATAACCGAAGTTCTCCTTGTTTGCTTCCTGCTGCGTCCGCATACCGGTCAGTTCTTCTTCTGTGCAGAAGCAGGGGTAAGCCATTCCCTGCGCCACAAGCAGCTTGGCATAAACGTGATAAATATCTGCTCTCTGACGCTGACGGTAAGGTCCATATTTGCCAAAGTCGCCGTCAATGGCAGCGCCTTCATCAAAGGAAATGCCGTAGTGCTTTAATGTCTCAATCAGCACTTCAACGGCACCGGCAACCTCGCGCTTGGCGTCGGTATCTTCCACACGCAAGAACAGAACACCACCGCTTTGGTGTGCCATCCGTTCTGCAGTTAAACCCATCACCAGGTTGCCCAAATGGACAAAACCGGTAGGGGAGGGTGCCATACGGGTGACAACAGCACCCTCGGGAAGCTGACGCATGGGGTATTTTTCCTCAAGTGCCTCGGGGGTTAATGTGACATCCGGAAATAAAAGTCCGGCAAGAGCCTGATAGTCCATAATAATCTCCTCGCAAATGTAGATTTTCTTTCCATACTATACCATATTTGCATAGATAAAGTCAATTTCTCCGTTGCGTTTTTCTTGCATCTGTGATAAAATACGGAATATTACATAGCAAAGAGGCGAATGATATGGAAGAAGTAGTTAAGAAAAGAATGTTATCCGGCATCCAGCCCAGCGGCGACTTGCATTTAGGCAATTATTTGGGCGCCATTAAAAACTGGAGCGGCCGTGCCGAACAATATGATTGCTATTATTTTATGGCGGATATGCACACCATCACAGTCCGGCAGACACCTGCCGATTTACGCCGTAGAACACTGGAACAATTAGCACAGTATATTGCCTGCGGGCTTGACCCTGAGAAAAACACGCTGTTTGTGCAAAGCCACGTACATCAGCACGCAGAGCTTGGCTGGGTACTGAATTGCTACACGATGTTTGGCGAATTGAGCCGCATGACCCAGTTTAAGGATAAGTCTGCTAAGAATGCAGAAAATATCAATGGCGGACTTTTTACATACCCCGCGCTGATGGCTGCGGATATTTTGCTGTATCAGCCGGATTTGGTGCCCGTTGGTCACGACCAAAAGCAGCATTGCGAATTGACCCGGGATGTTGCCCAGCGGTTTAACAGCATTTATGGTGATGTGTTTAAGATTCCGGAGCCCTATATCCCCGAAACCGGAGCCCGTGTAATGAGTCTGAATGCACCGGACAGCAAAATGAGCAAATCTATGCCGGAGGGCTGTGTTTTCCTGATGGAAAAGCCTGAGGACATCCAGCGGAAATTTAAGCGGGCTATCACCGATTCTGACACAGAAAATTGTGTGCGCTTTGATCCGGAGAATAAACCCGGCGTTGCAAACCTGATGAGCATTTATTCTGCAGTGACCGGCAAAACCTTTGAGGAGATTGCGTCTGAGTTTGCAGGTCAGGGATACGGAAAGTTCAAGCCCGTTGTCGGTGATGCGGTGATTGAGCATCTGCGTCCTATCCGTGAGGAGGCAGAGCGGTTACTAAAGGACAAGGCGTATTTGGAAGGTGTCTACCGCGCCGGTGCTGAAAAGGCTGCGTATGTTGCAGAAAAGACCTTGCGTAAAGTTTATAAGAAAATTGGTTTTTTGGCCAGATAATGAAAAAGCAGAGCAAGTAAAATTTGCTCTGCTTTTTGTTATCTAAACTTATGCATCCCAGTTGTGCCAGATATTCTGCACATCATCGTCGTCTTCCATAATATCAATCAGCTTTTCCATAAGGGTAATTTGCTCTTCGGTTTCCAGCTTCTGATAGTTCTGGGGTACCATTTCAATCTGTGCAGAGGCAAAGGTGTAATTTTTTGCGCCCAATGCTGCAGCAACTTCATTAAATGTATCGGGATCTGTGTAGATAGTGAAGCAATCTTCTTCAACTTCAAAGTCATCTGCGCCACAGTCCATAGCGTCCATCATAACGGTGTCTTCATCGTAGTCGCCATCTTCGTTGTCAATTACCAAAACGCCCTTCTTATCAAAGCTCCAGCTCACACAGCCGGATGCGCCTAAGTTGCCGCCAAATTTATCGAAATGGTGACGCATAGAACCTGCAGTACGGTTTCGGTTGTCGGTCATTGTTTCCACAATCACGGCAACACCACCAGGACCGTAGCCTTCGTAGGTGATGGTTTCGTAGTTACTGCCGCCATTGTTGCCGGCTGCTTTTTCTAAGCAACGCTTGATGTTGTCATTGGGCATATTGGCAGCTTTTGCCTTGGTGATAACAGTTGCCAGGCGGGAGTTGTTGGCAGGGTCAGTGATACCGCCGCCTTCCTTCACGGCAACAATCAGTTCTTTGGCTATCTTTGTAAAGGCAGCAGCACGCTTTGCATCCTGTGCGCCTTTTGTTTTTTGAATGTTATGCCATTTAGAATGTCCGGACATAAATATCTTCCTTCTTTCATCGTAATTCTTCAAAACCGCAACATATTTTAGCATAGATGCGGGGTAAAATCAACAGCAATTAGAAGAAATTTACACAATCTGCGTGTTTTTGGGACAATATCACAGTAATTTCGGGGAAGGCTTCCTGCAGCTTTTGCGCAAGAACAGTACAGACGGGATTCTCTGTGTGGAAATGCCCAGCGTCGATGATGTTTAAGCCCATTTCCTTTGCGCTTGCAAACTGGTTGTATTTTACATCAGCAGTGACAAAGGTATCACATCCGGCTTTCAATGCAAGTTCCAGTTCGCTGCCGCAGGCACCACCGCCAACTGCGACTTTGTTTACCGGCTTTTCGCTGTCTACATAACGCAAGCCTGTGCAGCCTAAGCTGTTTTTCACAGTATGCAGAAAATCCTGAAGGGACTGTTTTTTAACTGTTCCCTGACGCAGCAGTCCCCATGGTTGTCCATTCTCGTCAATGCCATTCGGTGCAATAACGTTAATATTTTGTAATCCCAGTATATTTGCCAATACATCATTGACACCCCCGGGAGCACAATCCAAGTTTGTGTGAGCATTTACAGCAGAAATGTTTTCCTTTGCTAAAAACAGGATGCATTTCCCCAGTTCAGTTTCGGTAGTGACGGAATTTGCAGGAGTAAAGATCAAGGGATGATGGGTTAAAAGCAAATCAGCCTCCACTTCCTTAGCCTCCAAACACACGCCGTAAAATGGGTCAAGGGCAACCAGCACCGTGGAAACAGCTTGTTCCGGGTCACCACATAAAAGACCTGTGTTATCCCAATCCATTTTCATATAGGTCGGGGCTAAAGTTTCCAAAAAATTCAGTATTTCTCTGACTTTAGTCATTTTCTTCCTCCTTGAAATTGAGGCGTTTTCCGATTTCTGCCAGTTCGGCAAGGGCAACGGTGTTGTCTTGATGTTTTGCAGTATTTTTAAGACCCTTTACAACAAATCGGTAATAGCTTTCCAGTATATCTTTTGGATTTTTGAGCAGGGCAGTGGGGAAGTAGCATTGCCCCTCGGAAAGTGGCATATCAGAACCAAAGGTGACCTCCATAACCGTGTAAATAAATTTTCCGTCACGGACAAGGACTTCCGATTGTATGTGCCAGCTGTTGTCCGACAGATATTTACGCAGTGTATGCACGCGGGTTTGACATTGCAGAATCAGGCGATAGTGATTGTTATTCAACCACGGTGCGTTATCTAAAATCGATACCATAGTATCGCCACCCATTCCCGCACAGACCAGCACATCAAAATCGCGGGGGATGTTATCCACGCCGTCTGAAAGGAAGAAAGTCATTTTATTCTTTACACCGTAGCGGTCTGCGTTCTTCATTGCACTTTCCAAGGGCATTTTGCGGATATCTGCGGCAATGACAGATGTCGCAATGTTGTTTCTAATCAGGCAGATACCAAGATATCCGTGGTCACAGCCGATATCTGCCACGCGCTCACCCTGGCGGACATACTGATAGCAAGCCTGAAGTCGCGGGGATAATGAGATGTTCATAATTTGCCTCCAAAGAATACAGGGGTGACCTCAGCCACCCCTGTAAAAGACACTTATTCAGCCTTGTTTGCCTGGTCAGCTTCGTATGCTTCCAGGAAGTGGTTCAGCTGGGCCAGGAAGGGCTCGCACTCAATGCCGTGAACGGCACAAGCCTCTTCAACCGTTTCACCCCGGGAAGAGGGGCAACCCAGGCAGTGCATTCCGATTGCAAAGAACAGGGGTGCAGCCTGCGGTGCGATGTCCAAAACATCACCAATAATCGTAGTCTTTTCAATTTTGACAGCCATAATATGACCTCCTATCTCTTTTCTTGCCCTATTATAACCGCAAATACTGAAAAAAACAAGAGGAAATATGTAAAAATCCCTTGGATTGTTATTTTAATGCCTCCAGTGACAGTTCGCCGGCAAGTTTAAATAAGGCATCTTCCAGCACTTTTTCAAGGGACAATTTTGTGTTTTCTGCGATGCGTGTATAAAATAGAACCAGTGCTGGCTCTAAGGTTAATGTGACTTCTTTCATATTAGCCTCCCAAAGCGCAAAAACTTTGTTTCATTCTATGAAATACTTGACATATGTGATACAATGTTATGTATGAAATTATGACCGAGAGGATGAAATATTATGGCAAATGATAAAAAGGTTGAACAAATTACGGATATGGAGGTAGACTTTGCCCAATGGTTTACCGATGTTTGTAAAAAGGCACAGCTGATTGACTATTCTTCCATTAAGGGCGTGTTTATTTATCGTCCCTATGGTTATGCAATTTGGGAAAACATCCAAAATATTATGGATCAGAAATTCAAGGAACAGGGTGTAGAAAATGTGTATATGCCACTGTTGATTCCGGAAAGCCTTTTGCAGAAGGAAAAGGATCACGTGGAGGGCTTTGCTCCCGAATGTGCGTGGGTCACGATGGGCGGCACAGGGAAGCTGGAGGAGCGGTATGCCATTCGTCCTACCTCCGAGACACTTTTCTGTGAGCATTTTGCAAGTGTCCTGCAGACCCACCGTCAGCTGCCTATGAAGTACAACCAGTGGTGCAGCGTTCTTCGCTGGGAGAAGACCAGCCGTCCTTTCCTGCGTCATAGAGAGTTTTTGTGGCAGGAGGGTCACACCATTCATGCAACTGCTGAAGAAGCCCAGTCCTTCACAGAGACAATGCTGAACGTTTATGCGGATTTCTGTGAAAATGTTCTTGCAATGCCTGTTACCCGCGGTCAGAAAACAGATAAAGAAAAGTTTGACGGCGCTGAAGCAACCTATACCATTGAGTGTATGATGCATGACCGTAAGGCGCTGCAAGCAGGTACTTCTCACTATTTTGGCGATGGCTTTGCCAAGGCTTTCAATATTGAATTTACTGATAAGACCAACCAAAAGGCAAACCCCCACGAGACCTCCTGGGGTGTTTCCACACGGCTCATTGGCGGCATTATTATGACCCACGGCGACAATAACGGTCTTGTTTTGCCCCCCAAGGTAGCTCCCATTCAGGCAATTATTCTGCCGATTGCCCAGCACAAGCCCGGTGTTTTAGAGGCTGCAAATGAACTGAAGTCTCGCCTGATTGCAGCCGGTATCCGTGTGAAATTAGATGATTCCGATAACTCTATGGGCTGGAAGTGTGCTGAATATGAAATGAAGGGCGTTCCGCTGCGTGTAGAGTGCGGTCCCCGCGACCTGGAGAACGGACAATGTGTACTGGTGCGCCGTAATGACGGCGTGAAAACGGTTGTAAATCTGGCTGATTTGGAAATTGCGGTTGCCCGGCAGCTGGAATTGGTACATCAGGGTATGTTCGAAAAGGCCAAGAAGAATTTAACGGACCATATCTATGAGGCACATTCTCTGGAGGAAGCCAAGAAGCTTCAGGAAGAAAATGGCGGCTTTATTAAGACTATGTGGTGCGGCGAACTGGAGTGCGAAGTGAAGATGAAGGAAGAAGCCGGCATGTCCTCCCGTTGTATTCCCTTTGCCCAGGAGAATTTGGGTGACACCTGCCCGATTTGCGGAAAACCCGCCAAGAAGATGATTTACTGGGGCGTTGCCTACTAATCAAACAGATAAAATCTCCCTGATGGATATCCATCAGGGAGATTTGCTTATTTACTGTTATTCACAATGTTATACAAAATATCTGCGCAGGTCTCTATGCCCAAAGAACCGGAATCCAAGCAGATATCATAATTTTCTGTGGCGCCCCAATCACGTCCTGTGTAGTGATGGTAGTTAACCTTACGCCGTTTATCTTTCTCATTAAGACGAGATTCAGGACTCTTATCCGTCTCGCCGTAATTGCGGACAATGTGGTCAGCACGGAATGCTTTGTCTGCGTGGATGAATGCGTGCAGGCAATCCTTGCGGTCTTTGAGAATATAGTCTGCATTTCTGCCAACAATGACGCAGGGCCCTTTTTCAGCAATTTGCAGGATAACATTGCATTGTACATGCCATAGAATATCTGCGGTGGAAAGTCCGTTCATAACGCCGGGAACACCCTGCTGCGTAAAAGCATATGCAAAAATGCTTTTTCCAGGCGCATGCTCACCGTGTTCTTCGATGTATTGGGGGGCAAAGCCGGTCTCCAGGGCAATGTGGTCCACCAATTCCTTATCATAGAAGGGAATTCCTAATTTTTCTGCAAGAAGGTGACCGATTGTCCGTCCGCCACTGCCAAATTCGCGACTGATGGTGATAATTTTCTTTTCCATAAATTGCCCTCCTGTTTCATTTGTTGTATTTATATTATAATAAAATTCATATTGTCTGTCAACATTTGCGTTATTCAAGCAACATATAATTTATCCCCTTAGGATAGTTCCTAAGGGGATAAATAAAGGTGGGTTAATTATTTAATCTGAAAGTCCTGTTCATGGACAAATGCTCCGTCAAAGTACACTTGCATCGTGTACTTGCCATTTGCTTGCGGCAGGGAGGGAATATCTAATTCGCAGTACCGACCCGACCACATCTTTGACCATCTTTTGTTATTCGATTCGATACTTACAACGTTGCCGGCTTCGTCGCGAATGACAAACAGTCTTGTAATAAACTCAGAAGAAGATTTTGCCTTTTTGCTAAGCTTGATTACAAAGGCGGCCTTTTGTCCTGCTTCAAAGGTATCTGTATAGTCCTTTGAAGAGACATCGTAACGGTCCCAACCGGATTTAGACGGGCGAATACACATCTTAAATTCCATATTTTCGGGTTTTACGTTATGGCTGTTAAAGTTGCTTGCATCGGGAATTTTTGCCTTTAGTTTTCCACCTAAAACAGGTACACCGCCTGCAGTCTCAAGGGTGAACGTGTATATGGAACTGGGGGCTTTATGGGGGATTTCAATTTCATTTGCGTCTTCAACCGTAATTTCCGGCATTACCAGACCGTCAATGCTGTAAACCAGTCGCCAACCGTCATCCGGAATGCTGTCACACTGCCAGGAAAGGTGGACGGAGTTTTTGTAACCGGTACCGGCTTTGAGACCCGTTACGGTAATTGCATTGGCAGGGACAAAGACCCGTTCACCAACACTCATACCCGCAGCAGTAACCTCAATGGTATACTCTTCAGATTGCACGAGACCCTCGAATGCAACGGTTGTGTCAGAGACAACCTTTGTTTCGTTGAAATCCTTTTCATTATAGCAACGAACGGTCCAACTTTCCACATTGGCATCCCCCGGAGCAGTCCAGGAGGCGGTGACTTTTCCGCCAGAAAAGCTGTTAATTGTCAATTCTCCGGGTTTTACCAGGTTGTTCGCAATATGGGTAATTTCCGTTGTGCCAGTGACAAGGATATTCTCGTTGGGAGTCAGCTTAAAAGTGTACTCCTTCCCGGGTGTCAAACCGGTAACAGTAACCATATGACCTGCAAAATCAACGCTTTTTTCTTCTTCACCGGCGGTGCTGTATGCGATATTCCACTGCTTGGCATCCACCGTGCCTTCGATGGTAAAGCCGAGAATTGCGCTGCCGTCTTCGGAGCCGGTCACAGCACTAAACTGCACGATATTTGTTTGGGGAGGTGTGGTGAATGCTGTGGATGTATCACCCGTGAGCCTGTGGAAGCCTGAAACAACAACCTTGATGGTGTAGGCAGAGTTGGAAGCCAGGTCTTCAAAATAGGCTTTTCCGTCCACAACAGGTCTTAGCAGCTGATTGCCATAAGCATCAGAACAGATAACTGTGAGCTTGCTCTCATCAATTTTGCTATTGACATTTACAGTGATATTGCAATTTTTGCCTTCTTCCAGAACTATGGATTCAATGGGCTGTAAATAGTATCTGGTATAGAAGAAGAAACCGGCAACCAAAATCGCAATGACCAGTATTGCCAGGAAGAGATTTCTCAGCCAATGGGACTTTTTGGAGGGAGCTTCCTCTTCGTCTTCATCGTCCTGACCGTCTTCTGCAACATCATCCTCGACTTCGATGATTTCCTCATCCGCGGATTCTTCAAATGCCTCTTCAATCGCCTCTTGCAGTGCTTCCATTTGGGCTTCTCCCTCAACAACGGGAACAACCTTTGTTTCGTCGCTTACAACCATTTCTGGAATCGGTACGTCTATCGGTTCCGGCTGTACGACAGGGTCGGGAGTAGGATGGGCAAGCAGGTCATCCGCTTGGTTTAAAATATCGTTAACCTCTTCGGACACCTCTCCGTAGGCAATTTCCTCATCAATCTGGTCCGGTGCGGTTTCGTCAATGTTTTCGTCTTCAATGATGGTAAGATTGCCGTCTTCATCCTCGGAGAAGATATGTTCCTCCGTGACATCCTCCGGGTTGATTTCCTCTGTAATCTCTTCCGGTTCTTCTGCAACATCTTCCAGTACGACTGCATCATCTTCCGGCAGGTCAATATCGGAGGGCTCGCTTTCTGCAATCGGCGCTTCAATCACCTCTGCAACCGGTGCAATGGGTGTGTCATTGGCACCGTTGCGTTGCATATAACCGACGATGTCCTGCCCCATATCCACGGGGTCCTGATAGCGGTCTTCCGGATTGGTTGCACAGGCTTTTAATATGATTTCCGCCATTTCGTAGTCTGCATAGGCAGGGGGGGCAATGGTCTGCTCGTCCATAGAAGGGAGTAGACCATCGTTAAATACCTGATAAAGAATCAAACCAAGAGCATATGTATCAATGGTGGTATTCAGGCAGGAGAAAGCATCTGCAATTTCCGGAGCGGTATAGTTGCTACGATAGCGGTCCGGCAGGGATGCGTATTTTAATGAACTTAACTTAATGAAACCAATATCACCGATTTGATAGCCTTTTTCATTACTCAGATAGATGTTTTCCGGTTTTAAGTCCACATATAAGTAACCGGAACGCCGGCATACAGCCAGAGCTGCACATAAATCTAATGCAAGATTGATGGCATCAATGTGGTGCATTGTGCTGTGACGGAGTTTTTGCTCCAAAGTGTTTCTGTATTGGCTGAGCATATAGACATCAAAGCCAACTTCACCTTCCATTGGTGCAACCTGATAGTTGTCAAAGGGGAGAAAACCCTCTAATTGCGAGAGTTTTTGCTGCAATTTGATTTCTTCCACAACATCATCTGTAATGGTTTGGTAATAAGAAAGTGCAGAATCTTTATCAGAGCAAGCGCCGCTTAAAAGCAATGCTTCTACCTGTGTTTGGGATGCAGGCACAGAAATGATTTTAACAATAAACTTATCGTCTGTATGATTCTCTATGGCGGGACAACACCGGACACCATTGTGATCGCGAATGGGATCACCCATTGTAAAATTGTCAAGCATTGGCGAAATCAGCTTAATTTCAGACACATATATCGCCTCCTTTTTATGTTCCTTTATATGATAAAATAAATTTACAAAAAAAGCAACATCTTTATGGTTGTTTTATTCAACAAGAAATGCTATAATGTACAAGAATGTTGTGATGCTGGTAAATAGCATCAGTCAGGAGGATATATATGAGTAAGATAATTTGTGATATTTGCGGTACATCTTATCCGGAGACAGCAACCCAATGTCCTATTTGCGGTTGTGTCCGTTCCAGTGATGTAACAGTCGTATCCGGAGATACCAACGTGACGGAAGCTTCCGAACACGGTACATACACATATGTAAAAGGCGGACGTTTTTCAAAGTCGAATGTTAGAAAACGCACACAGGGAAACAGAAGCAATGTTGTGTCTGAAACTGAATTGGAACCTGAATTGCCGAAGAAGGAAAAGGGCGACCGTGACACCGGGCTGGTTGTTGCTGTGTGTGTATTACTCTTAGCCATTGTTTCTGCGGTTATTTACATTGCAATTCATTTCTTTAGCCAGGCACCTGCCCAGCCCGATGTTGATCCTATGTTGCAGGACACCACCAATACCACATCTGTTGTCGAGACTACAACCAATACAACCTCCAGCGAAATTGCCTGCACGGATGTTTTAGTATCCAAAACATCCCTGGAATTTACGGAGGCTGGCGCTACATCCGTTTTGGTAGTTACCAAAAATCCTGCCGACACCACAGACGAACTGGTATTTACTTCTTCTGATGAAGCGGTTGCAACAGTTTCTGCTGACGGTGTGGTGGAGGCTGTTGGAGATGGCGAAGCTGTGATTACAATTTCCTGTGGCAGCGCAACGGCAGAATGCAAAGTTACCTGTGCATTCCCAACAACGGAAACAACCGAAGCTACCCAGGCTGAGTCTTCTGACGAGACGGAAGCAACAGAACAAACTTCTGAATATACTCTCAGTCATACCGATGTAACCTTGTTCCTGAGCGGTGAAGAACACTTAAAATCCTTTAGATTGACACTAAAGGATAGCGAAGGAAATGAACAGGATGTGGATTGGGTTGTGGGTGACCCTTCTGTTTGCGAAGTTTCCGGCAATACGGTTAAGGCAAAGCAGCCCGGCTATACGAAGGTTAAGGTCACGATTAACGATGTAACCTATGCGTGTATCGTTCGTGTAAGATAAACTTTTGCGGCGGAATCACTTTGATTCCGCCGCTTTTATGCTTATTCGGCGTCAATTTTCTGACGCCCTCTGCGAAACAGTAGACTGATGCACCAAAGACCTGCCAAACCAACCAGTGTATAGATGATTCGACTGAACACAGCATCCTGTCCGCCAAAGAGCCAGGCAACCAGATCAAATTTGAAAATGCCAACCAAGCCCCAGTTGATCGAGCCGATAATTGATAAGATTAATGCAATCGTATCCATAGCGTAACCTCCATTTGTGTATTTGGATATCACTATCATAACCATAATATATAAAAATATGCATATGTTTCGGATTGCAATTACCAAATTTATTATGTATAATACAGAAAAAACAAAATAAGGATGTTACAATATGACTACATTATATGAAGGCGCTTTTGCAAAACTAAATCTGACACTGGATGTGCTTGGTAAACGAGACGACGGTTATCACGACCTGAAAAGTGTTATGCAGACAATTTCCATTCGCGACGATATCGAAATAGATGTGGGAACCGGCAAACCCTGGCTTCTTACCTGCACCAATGAAGAAATTCCTGCAGATTCGCGCAATTTGGCTTGGAAAGCAGCAAAGGTTTTCTTTGACAGAATTGGCAAGGACCCGGATGGCCTGGAAATCCGAATCACAAAGCGAATTCCTACTCAGGCGGGGCTGGGTGGCGGCAGTGCGGATGCTGCAGCGGTGTTAAGGGCGCTCAACCGCCATTATGACAATCCGCTTTCTATTTTGGCATTGGCTGAATTGGGCGCAAGTGTGGGTAGTGATGTGCCGTTTTGCACCATCTGTGGCACGGCAATGGTGGAAGGTCGCGGTGAGCGACTGCGTAAGCTGCCGGATATGCCGGATTGTGTTTTTGTTGTTTGCAAGCCGGATTTTTCTTCCTCTACTCCGGAACTTTATCAAAAAATTGATAATTTTGCTATTGCAAAGCGCCCGGACAACCAGGCAATGGAAAGTGCCCTGCTGGCAGAAGATTTGGGGAAGATTTCCGAGAACCTGTGTAACGTGTTTGACCCACTGGTAACGGAAGAACACCTGGAGCTGAATTACATTAAATCCATTTTTAACAGCTACGGCGCAGTTGGCTACCAAATGACCGGTTCCGGTTCCGCAGTCTATGCCATTGTCCCTGATTTTGAGTTTGCCGCAGTTATTTGCAATATGCTGAAGGATAATTATCCCAACGTGTTTATTGCCAAACCTGTATAATTTTTCCGACAACCGTCTATACTGGAAGTATTTCAGTATGGACGGTGTTTTTTATGAGAAAAATGGGAAAATTTCTGGCAATAACCCTTGTGATTTCCGGATTGTTTCTTTTGGGTGGTTTGCTTGCAGATAATCAAATGCTGCAGGAAAAGCTTATCCGGCTGCATGTGGTTGCCAATTCCAATTCGGCGCAGGACCAAAGTGATAAGCTTGCCGTAAAAGATGCTGTAATCTCTTATTTGCAGGAAAATACGGCGCATATTCAGACTATAGCAGATGCAAAGGAATTTCTGGAAAAGAATTTAGGGAAAATTGAACAGGTTGTCAACCAAACACTTGAAAAGATTAACGTACAATATATTGGAAAAGTTTCACTTGAAAAAGAAAAGTTCTCAGCGCGAGTTTACGAGACGTTTTCTCTGCCTTCCGGAGTTTACAATGCGCTGCGCATTGAACTGGGAAGGGGCGAGGGGAAGAATTGGTGGTGCGTGGCATTTCCAGCGCTGTGTATGCCTACGACAACGGAGGATTTTCACGCAACCGCAGTCGAAGCGGGGTTGCAGGAAAATCTGGTGGAAACTATCAGCGATGAGCAATATGAAATTCGGTTTTTCTTACTGGATTGTTTAGGAAAAATTGAAAATTTCTTTTATTTTCCGTAATATGTCCTGTTCTTGGGACAGAATCTGTGATATGATAGAGAAAAGAAAGGGGAGAGGTAAATGCTTACATTACTCCTTGGCACAGATTGGATACAAAACAGGGATTATATCCTAAATCAAATTGCACGGAATGTTTCGGATAGAATTTCCGGGCAGATTCTTATGGTGCCCGAATTTATCAGTCACGATACGGAGCGCAGGCTTTGTAAGGCTGCAGGAGATACTGCCAGCCGCTTTGCGGAGGTATTGTCATTTACCCGTCTTTGCACACGCGTGTATGAAAGCTGCGGGCATAAGGTGCAACCTTGCCTGGATAACGGCGGCAGACTGGTAGCGATGGCATCTGCTGTACGTCAATTGCACAGTAAACTAAAGGCGTATGCTTCTGTGGAAACAAGACCGGAATTTTTAGCAGGTCTCATAGACGCTGTGGATGAGTTTAAGCGGTGCTGCATTACGGCAGATGACCTGATGGTGGCGTCCCAAAAATCAGAGGGCAGCTTTGCGCAAAAGCTGGAAGAGCTGTCTCTGATTATGCAGTGTTATGATGCGCTTTGTCAGAATGGAAAAAAAGACCCCGCAGACCAGATGAGCTGGTTACTTGAGGAGCTGGAATCCTGCGATTTTGCGCAAAAACATATCTTCTATGTTGACGGCTTTCCGGACTATACCAGACAACATTTGGCTATATTGGAGCATTTGATACGCAACAGCGAAAATGTGACAGTGAGCCTGAATTGTGACAACCTAAACTCAGGAAAAGTTGCATTTGAGAAGGTTGCAGACACTGCGCAAAAGCTTCTGCAATTTGCAAAGCGTTGGGAAATTCCATATAGGATTGAAACAGTTGCGCCCAGAAATGACAGACTTCTACAATTACGGAACAAGCTGTTTCAGGGCACAATTGATGAAAAGCTACCGGACAATGTACTTACATTATACCGTACAGAAACAGTGCATCAGGAATGTCTGGTGTTGGCGCAGAAAATCAAGGAACTTGTATGCAGCGGTGCGCGGTATCGGGATATTAGTGTTGTTTGCACCGATCCTGCATCCTATCAACATACTGCAAAAATGGTTTTTGAACGCTGTCACATCCCGTTATACTTATCCGGCACCGAGGACATTTTGGAAATGTCCGTGATTGCGACTGTGCTTTCCGCAATCGATACCGCATTGGGCGGCTTTGAGTTGCAGGATGTACTGCAATACCTGAAATCATCCCTGTCTCCTATGGATTTAAATATGGCAGACCGTGTGGAGAATTATACACGAATGTGGGCTATCAACGGCAGACGTTGGCTGAAGGACTGGGAATATCACCCGGACGGCCTGGGCTGCCAATGGACTCCGGAGGCAACGCAGGTATTAAAGGAATTGAATACTGCAAGAGAAAGGGCATTGCAGCCGCTTATTAAACTTCGTGACGGATTTCGGAATGCGACAAAACTGTCGCAGCAAATCCACGCGCTATACATTCTTTTAGAAGAAATGGAACTGCGGCAATATCTGGATAAGCTTGCAGGCGAGTTGGAGCGCCGCGGAGATTTGCGAAATGCGCAGATTTTAAATCAGTTGTGGGAGATTCTAATCTCTGCCCTGGAACAGTTGTATGATGTGTTAGGGGATACTGCGTGGGATGCGGACACCTTTACACACCTTTTCCGGTTGCTGCTGAGTCAGTATGATGTGGGAACAATCCCGCCGGTGCTGGATTCGGTTACCATGGGTTCTGCCGGTGCCATGCGATGCCAACAGGCGAAACATCTGTTTATTGTCGGGGCATTGGAAGGCGCGTTTCCCGGTTACAGCGGTTCTGTTGGTGTGCTGACGGACCAGGAGCGTGTCCAGCTGCGACAAATGGGCGTTCCGTTGACCGGTGGCGCAATGGAGGGCTTACAGGCGGAGTTTGCGGATATTTATGGCGTGTTCTCCGGCGCTACGGAAACGGTTACTGTAAGCTGCCCCGGCGGGCAAAGCTCCTTTATCTATCAGCGATTGGCGCAGTTGGGCACGGAAATACCTGTGGATTACACCATTAGCACGGCTATGTGTGACACGCTGGAAGCCGGCGCATATTTTGTGCGTATGGAAGATGCAACGTCTGCACAACGGCTTGGTGTTGGTGCCCACTATCAAGACATTGACAGCAAGAAAAATCACAATCTCGGCTCTGTGTTACCGGAGCATATTCAGTCGCTTTACGGGCAAACGCTGAAGCTTTCAGCATCCCAGGTGGATAAGCTTGCCGATTGCAGACTTTCCTATTTCCTGCGTTACGGCTTGCGTGCCAAGGAGCAAAAGCAGGCGACTGTTGACCCGGCAGAATTCGGCACTTATGTTCATGCGGTTTTGGAAAATACCGCCCGTACAATAAAGAAAATGGGTGGTTTCCATAAGGTTTCTTTTGCAGAAACATTGGAAATTGCAAAGGGCTTTTCGCAGGAATATACATTAGAACGTTTCTCGCAAATCGATTCTGAACGGTTAAGCTTCCTGTTTCATAGAAATACGCTGGAACTTGAGCGTATTGTGAAGGAGCTTTGGGAGGAATTGCAGAATTCTGACTTTGAGCCGTTAGAATTTGAGCTAAGCTTTGGCGATGACGGGAATATGCCTGCAATTTCCATTCAGGGAAAAACAATGGATGCTGAGCTGCGCGGTTTTGTTGACCGCGTAGATTTCTGGAAGCAGGGCGAGGATACATATTTCCGGGTTGTTGACTATAAGACAGGTAAAAAGTCCTTTGATTATTGTGATGTTTTCAACGGCCTTGGTCTGCAAATGCTTTTGTATTTATTTGCCTTAGAGGACAACGGCGGGCAGATATTGGGTGAAAATCGCATTGGAGCCGGTGTGCAGTATTTTCCTGCACGAGTACCGGTTGTCACTGCTGACTGCGCATTAACAGATGAGCAGACTGATTTAGAGCGGCAAAAAATGTGGCAGCGTGAAGGCCTTTTGTTGGCAGATGATACGGTTTTGCAGGCTATGGAACATGGGGAAAAGGTCATCCGTCTTCCCATTACCCGTAAAAGTGACGGTAATGTGTACGGTGAGATTGCCACACAGGAGCAGTTTGGAATGCTGAAACTCTATGTGTTTGGATTGCTGGCAAAGATGGTTGACGATATTGCCTCCGGAAACATTGCGGCAAATCCCTATACCAGAGGCAGCAACCATAACGCCTGTACCTACTGCCCATATAAAGCCGTGTGTCATATGGAAACGGTTACAGGGCGCAGAAACTATAAAACAATGCAATCCGGACGTTTCTGGGAAGAAATTCAGAAGGAGGTGGATACAGATGGCAGAAACATTAACAACGCAGCAACGGCAGGCGATTGATAATCGCGGCGGAAAGCTGTTGGTATCTGCCGCAGCGGGCTCCGGCAAGACAAAGGTCCTGGTTGACCGTCTGTTATCCTACATTTTGGACCCTGTCAATCCTGCAGATCTGGACGAATTTCTAATTATCACCTACACAAAAGCGGCGGCTTCGGAGCTTCGAGGAAAAATCGCAAAGCGGTTAACAGAAGCAGTTGCACAGAATCCGGAGAACCGTCATTTACAGAAGCAGCTGCAACGGCTGTATTTGACGAAAATTTCCACTGTCCATGCTTTTTGCACGGACCTTTTGCGGGAATATGCCTATTGCCTGGACATAACCTCTGATTTTCGTGTTGCCGACGAAAATGAATGTTTTGAGCTTATGAATCGGGTTATGCAGAGTGTTTTGGACAATGCTTATGCAAACAGTGGAGATGATGCAAATTTCTGCGAGTTTATTAACACTTTGGGTTTTGGTCGGGATGACAGAAATGCGCCGGATATTATTTTAAGAGTATATAATAGCGCAAGATGCCACCTGAAACCGGAGCAATGGTTAAGCTGGTGTGCACAGTCCGGTGCGGTGAATGACACGCAGGATGCAGCACAAACCATTTGGGGCAGCTATTTGCTTAATGACCTGCATAGTTATCTGGACCTGCAAATTGCGTCTTTGCAGGCGGCGGTACATTCCCTCGACGGGATGCCTGGCTGCGAAAAAGTGCAGGACAATCTTCTTGCCACCATTGACCAGTTATTTGCGCTTCGCAGCTGTAAGACCTGGGATGCAGTGCATGCAAATTGCACAGTTGACTACGGCAGATTGGTATTTCCCAGCGGAAAGATTGACCCAATATTAAGAGAACAGATCAAGGCGGTGCGAGACGGTTGTAAGAATGGCTTAAAAGACAAACTTCGCAGGTTCAGCATGAACAGCCAATTGCTCCTTGCGGACATTTCCCGTTCTAACAGTGCCATTAACGGACTACTTGGTTTAACGCGGCAGTTTGCAGAAGGTTATGACCAAGCAAAAAGAAGCCGCAATGTTTTGGATTTTAGCGATCTGGAGCATAAGACTCTTGACCTGCTTACCGGCAAATCCAGAAGCCGTATTACCACCATTGCCGAGGAAGTCGGCGCACGCTTCCGCGAGGTGATGGTGGATGAATATCAGGACACCAATGCCGTGCAGGATGCGATATTCTCCGCCCTTACTGGAAAAAGACAAAACTGCTTTATGGTTGGAGATGTGAAGCAGTCTATTTATCAATTCCGCTTGGCTGATCCCGGAATCTTCCTTGCGAAGTATAATACTTACCTTTCTGCAGAGGATGCGGGAGCCGGTGAAGGCAGAAAAATTCATTTAAGCAGCAATTTCCGTTCGGCAAGCGGTGTCATCCGTGCAGTCAATGATGTTTTTTCCACCTGTATGTGTCAGCAGGTTAGCGGTCTTGATTACGGCGAGGCAGAGCAGCTGAATGAAGGTATTCCCCATGAGCCTATCGATGAACGGGAAGTGGAGCTGTTTGCGTTGGAGGGTTATGATAACGTTTATGCAAGCGAGGCGGATTTTGTTGCAGGGAAAATCGCTGAGCTGATTGACGGAACCCATATGGTGCGTAGTCCCGAAGGTCTGCGCCCCATTACGCCGGAAGATATTGTGATTTTACTGCGTTCTCCGGGCTCTGTTGGCGGTGTTTATCAGGATGCTCTGCTTTCTCGAGGCATTGCTTGCGTTGCAGGTGGAAGCGTGGATATCCTGCAAACTGAGGAGATTGAAGTAATGCGAAGCTTTTTGCAGGTGATTAACAATCCCTTGCAGGATATTCCTTTGCTTGCGGTTTTAACCAGCCGCGTGATTGGCTTTACAGCGGATGAAGTGGTGCAGTTTCGCAGTAAGTGCAAGTATAAGAGTATTTATGAGGCGCTGCAATTGTCGGATATGCCGCGGGCAGTTGATTTTATTGCGCTTTTGGATGCTTTGCGAAAGGAAGCGCAGCTTTCTACATTGTCACAGCTGTTTATGCACATATTGGCAAAGACACATATGGATAGTATTTATGCTTCACTTCCTGATGGTATGGAACGAACAGAAAACCTGCAGAGTTTTTGCAATATGGCAAGCGGATATGAGACATCCATCGGTGGAGGCTTATCCCGTTTCCTTGAACATTTAAGCATTATGGAGGAGCGGGGGATAGAGGCAAATATTGAGCCCAATACCGCCGGTGCAGTTCGGATTATGAGCATCCATAAATCCAAAGGGCTTGAATTTCCGGTTGTTTTTCTGTGCGGTCTTTCTAAGTCCTTTAATATGGAAAGCGCCCGTGCCAGTGTTTTATGTGATAAGGACTTAGGACTTGGCGTTTCCTATTTGGATAAGCGAAATCTGCTTCGATATCCAACGCTTGGAAAACTATCTATTGCAGAGAAAATCAGAGCGGACAGTGTTTCTGAGGAAATGCGCATTTTGTATGTTGCAATGACCCGTGCGCAGGACAGGCTGATTATGACCCACACAGAAAAGAATATTGCTGACAAGCTAAGCAAGATTCAAAATGCAGTTGCTTTTACTAAGCCGGAACTAATGACTTTGGAGGCAAACTGTTTTGGTCACTGGATTTTCCAAACAGCTTTCTCCATTCAGGATGATTTCTGGCACATTCAGTACGGTGACAGTACGGATGCAACAGAAGTAAACATCGTATCAAATGGTGATGAAAAAGCCTCGGAGGAGATACTTAATAAAATCGGAAATGCACTACATTATTCCTATCCCCACATTCAAGCCACGCTTGTTCCGTCTAAGCAGACGGCAACACAAATTAAGGGACGAACGAAGGATCTGGAGATTGCGGAGCAGACTGTTCAGGGCGGGGATTACGGGTTTTCGTGGCGTAAGCCCTCTTTCATCCAGAACACCGGGTCCGGTGCTGCCTACGGCAAGGTGATGCACACAGTGATGCAGTATATCCGTTTTGATGCCTGCGACGGCCTTGATGGCGTTCTGGGCGAAATTAACCGTTTGACACAGTGTGGGTGTTTATCAAAAGAGGAAGCAGAAACGGTAAACGCAATGCAAATTACAAAGTTCTTTCAATCTGAAATGGGCACAACCCTGCGAAAACATCCCAATGTGGTTCGTGAGTTCAAGTTTTCCATTTTGGATGATGCCGGAAGGTATGCAGAAGGTGTTGTAAATGAGGATGTGCTCCTACAAGGTGTTGTGGACTGTGCAATGATATCCGATGACGGTATTGTCATTTTGGATTTTAAAACAGACAGCGTTTCTACAGACACCGTTGACTGGGCATCCGAACGGTATCGCAGTCAGATTTTGGCATATGCCCGTGCCTTGGAAAGGATTTTTGAAAAGGCTGTGAAAGCTGCCTATCTGTACTTTTTTAGAATTGACGCGTTACAAAAGATTGACCAATAAAGAAAAACCCTCCGGAAAACCGGAGGGTTTTTCTTTACTTGTTGTTGCGGTTCTGATTCTGCTGGTTCTGCTGATTTTGCTGGTTGTTCTGGTTGTTGTGGTTGTTCTGGTTGTTCTGGTTTTGCTGATTATTCTGCTTCTGATTCTTATTCTGTTCGTTCATCTTACTCTACCTCCTGTTACATTCGCGGTCATCCGCGATGGTAGTTTGCCCAAATTGTCAGGATTTATCCTTTGCTTTGAAAAGAATACTTGCAATGAGTCCTGCAACAATTGCAGCAGTAATGCCACCTGCAACAGCTTCCAAACCGCCGGTTAAAATTCCAATAAAGCCTTTTTCATCTATAGCTTTTTTAACACCTGTGGTAAGAACATTTCCAAATCCGGTCAGAGGAATTGTTGCGCCGGCACCGGCAAAATCTACTATTTTTTCATAAATGCCAACACCACCCAAAACAACACCAATGACAACGTAACTAACCAATATTCTGGCAGGTGTCAATTTTGTTTTGTCAATCAAAATTTGTCCCACCACACAGAATAGACCTCCCACGATAAATGCTTTTAGAATATCCATTTACTGTCCTCCTTCAATCACAACGGCATGGCAGACACCGGGGATTGGCAGACCTTGCTGAGATGAGGTGGGGGATAGGAGTGCACCAGTACCGCAGAATAAAATCTTCTTTAGTTTGTTCTTTTTCAGTTTATCCAGCAGATATCCGCAAAGGGTGATGGCGCTGCAACCGCAGCCGGAGCCACCTGCGTGCACATCCTGCTCCAAAACATCAAAGACCAATGTTCCGCAATCTGTTAATTTCCCGCCAATTCCCAAATTCTCTTTTTGGGATAATGTCAGCAGGAGTTCTTTGCCAAGCTGTCCAAGGTCACCTGTGACAATCAAATCATAATCCTCTGGTTTTGTTTGAAAATCCTGAAAATGCGTCCGGATGGTTGCAAGTGCTGCAGGCGCCATAGCCGCACCCATATTATTGGCATCCTGAATACCCCAATCTTCCACGGTGCCCACAGTGCAGCCTGTGATTTTAGGTCCGTTACCCTGCAAACTTAGAAGCGCAGCGCCTGCGCCTGTAACAGTCCATTGTGCGGTGGGTGTTCGCTGTCCGCCGTAACCCAATGGGAAGCGGTACTGCCGTTCGGAAGAGGCAAAATGGGAGGAAGTCATAGCGATTGCATTATCCGTAAAACCGCCTCCCACTGCCATAGATGCCATCATCAGCGACTCGGCCATTGTTGAGCAGGCACCATACAAGCCAATATGCGGAATTTTTGTATTCCGCAGTGGAAAAGAGGAACCGATGCACTGATTTAACAAATCTCCTGAAAATAATATTCCAATATCCTCACGGCGAATATTCGCTTTTTTGATAAGTGTGTCTAAGGCCAGCTGCTGGATCTGGTTTTCAGCTGTTTCCCAGGATTTTTGACCAAAATACGAATCCGTTTGTATGATGTCGAAGTATTTTGAAAGAGGTCCCTCAGACTCTTTTTTTCCGGCAACGCTTGCCCAGTTTTTGATATATACGGGTTTTTCAAAACGAAAACTCTGTTTACCACACTGCAATTTTGTCAAAATGATCGCCTCCGTATGTAGTATGTGTCATACAGGGCGTAATATCAAAAAAGGCAGACACCCAAATTTTTGGGTGTCTGCCGAACAGAAAATATGATTATTGAATGTAATTCATAATGGATTTGGCATCCAGTTTATCGTAGTTTGTAAGGAACTTCGCCAGCTCCTGCGCAATAATCTTTGCGCCGCCTTGTGTGTTGCTCTCGATGTTCAGGGGTAGCAGAGGATCGTGCAGGGACAGACGGAGCAGGAACCAGCCGTTTCCGTGCTCTTCGTCCAAATTCACGCGGACGCCTTCAAAGTTATTTTCAGCCAAGGACCAACCTGCCTGTTTTGCGGCATAGGCATTGAGCGCATCAATAACCTGCTGACCATAGGGCTTAAACTCATCCAGCAGGATGTTCATACGGAATTCAACACTTTCAGCAGGCTCTTCCAGACTTGCGATGAGAGATTCTAATGTGTAACCCTCTTTCTTACCACGCGCCAACTCAATCAGCAGCTTTGTGACAAGGTAAGCACCGTCATCTAAGAAGTAATTTTCCTTCAGTGCACCGTGACCGGAGGTCTCGATTGCAAGTTGACTGTCCTGACCCTGATTGTTCAGACGAATTGATTCGTTGATAACATTTTTGTAACCGCGCTTAAAGCGATGGTGCACACCACCCTTTTCGGCAATGAACTTTGCCAAACCGGTGGAGGTGATAGAGTCAGTGACAATAGTAGTGCCGGGATGCTCACGCAGCAAGATAGCAGAAAGCATTGCAATAATACGGTTTCTGTTCAGCTCGCTGCCGTCAGACAAGACAGCGCCGGCTCTGTCCACATCGGTATCAAAGATAATGCCAAGGTCAGCTTTGGTTTCGTTTACAGCCTCTGTAATGCTCTGCATTGCCTTTTTGTCTTCCCGATTGGGAATGTGGTTGGGGGAACTGCCGTCAGGGTCCAAGAAACGGCTGCCATCTGTGTTGGCACCCAGGGGCTTGAGTACCTTGTCTACATAGAAACCACCTGCGCCGTTGCCTGCATCGACAACAATGCGGAAGCCGTCAAGGGGCTTTTCTTCGCCGGTTGCACTACGGATTTTATCAGCAAGGATTTTTGCATATGTATCCATAAACTCGCCTTGTGTCAAAGTGCCGACTGCCAGACCGGTGGTTTCCGAACTCTCCGCGTAGGCGAGAATTTCCTTAATATTTGCAGATTCCAAACCGCCATTTTCGGTGAAGAATTTAAAGCCGTTGCGGTTGAAGGGGAGGTGACTTGCGGTGATCATAACAGAGCCGTCAAACCGATAGCCCTCCGTTACAGTGGACATAAACATAGCAGGTGTACTTGCCATACCAAAATCAGTTACGGCAATACCTTGCTGCTGCATTGCCTCACATATCCAGCTGGAAAGGGACTGCCCGGACAAACGGGAATCGCGACCGACTGCTACACGCAGGTCTTTCTTGCCTGTTTTCTTATAAAGCCACAGCGCAAAGCCTCTGCCAATGTCGCGGCAAGCGGCTTCCGTCAAATTGACGTTCTGTCCTTCGATGCCTTCCAGCGCAACACCGCGAATGTCACTGCCGTTTTGAAGTTTTTTGTAATCCATTCAATGTTCCTCCTGTTAATATCGTTTAATATCTAATATTTTAGCATACGAATTTAAAATAATCAATCATTTACACAAGAAAACCCGAAACAGATTGGCTGTTTCGGGTTTTGGTGTCATTTCTCAAAATCAATAGATTGGAATTTGTTTTCGCGTTTAAAGTATGTGAAAAGGTAATTGGAAAAGGAAATCAGCATAAATATCATATCTGTTATAAAAATAATGAAAATGATTTTATCCGGCAGGTTGGGCAGCATAACCATTATTATCAAACTGACAAACAAGACAGTTGTGCAAATTTTGCCCGATATCAAGGCTCCTTTGAGCATTTTTCCTTTTGTTAGATTTATGCTGCCGGCAATCAGCTGGAAGCTTTCTTTCACAACAAACAAAGCTACCAGGTATAGCAAAACAGGGTATTTTATAGACAAACAGATGATCAACGAAAATTGCGTTGCTTTATCGGCAAGAGGATCGAGTATCTTACCTAAGGTTGAGATCATATTAAAGTGGCGTGCAATTTTTCCGTCAATTAAATCTGTTAAGCAGGAGACAGCTAAAATGCCGGCGGCAAGATAATAATCCATATTATCTCTTGCGTTGAGATAAATGACCACATAGACGGGAATCAAAACAAGCCGAAACAGACTAAGTAGGTTCGGTATTGTCCATATTTCTTTTTTCCAGTCTTTGATGAGCATATGTGCCTCCAGATATTCCTTGTTCATACATTGTATCTATTATAGGCAAAATCAATTTTCAAATCAAGCCTTTTGTCAAAAGATTACAAAATGTTTGTAAAAAATTTACAATATGTCCGGATTGTAACGTGCTTTATCCAAAATTGCGGCGTTATGATGTGCATTGAGAGTAAACTGTCTTACAAGGTGCTTCCATACAATTTTATCAAATTCACCATTTTGCGGTAAATCAGCCAGTTTTTGAAAATCGGTTAAGGACTGTATTGTGCTCTCATCCATCATACCGGAGTGCTGCGGCGTGGATATATTCGGATGGTCATTGGATAATTGGGTAAGCATACTTTGCAGCAGGTATATATAGGGACTGGAGTCCCCGCGCCGAAATACCTGACCGGGGTCTAAAAGAATTTCAATCGGTTCAGCTTTTCCAACACGAATGATGGCATTTTCATAAATCTTCACAATACTGTCCCAGGTCCTTTGGTCTGCAATGCCTGTCACCGGGATGCCGTTTTGCCGCTGAAATGCGGATACGGCATGCATTGTGCTGGGTCCGTAAATGCCATCCGGTACAACAGTTGGCAGTCTGTAATCATCTTCAGCCAGCACACGCAGCATTGTCTGCAGGCTTCTTATCGGTTGTTCTACAAAGGATTCTGCAGGTCTCATCGTACCACCTCCTGCTTTACAATATCCTGAGAACCAATACTTAAGTTTCTGCCGGGGAATTGGGTCATAGTCGTGGTTCTGGCATAATTCGTGCGGTTTTGCGGGCTGTTTCGCGAATTGCGATTATTGTTATTTGGAAAGCGTTCACCGTTACGGAAGGTTGCGTTTTCAATTCCGGAATATTGGTCATAGATTTCATCCCAGGTTTGTGCCCCCACAGTGCCGGTTTCCGGTAATCCAAAACGCCGCTGTGCCGCCAAAACGGCGTTTCTTGTCGCCGGACCATATATTCCGTCCACGGTTACAGGGGGGATGGAATCGATGTGGGCGGATAAAACGGAAAGCATATATTGCAGAAGCCGGACTTTTTCTCCGGAGTCTCCCACCTCCAGTCCGCCGGGTGGAGACCAGTTAATTGCATAGAATTGCTGACCTAAGCTTCTAAGTTCCGACAAGGCATTTACGCCACTATAAAGTCTTACCAATTCATACCACGTACCAGGACCAACAATTCCGTCGGGGGTTAATCCGAATATTCTTTGAAATGCAATCACTGCGGCCTCTGTCCTGCTGCCGAACACACCATCCACTGTTGGGATCTTCGGTATAGCGGGATAGTTCTGTGCAATGCGGTTTAGGGAAACCTGAATGATTACCACATTAGGACCGGAGTCGCCGCGACGAATGGGTGTTCCGGGGTAGGAGGAGGTAATGCCCCGTATCGGTGCATTCAAAACGGTCTCCACATCCCCGTAATAACTCTGCAGTATCTGCTGGGAAGAGTAACCTTGTTGCGCTAAATTCTCACTGCCCCATTGGCTTAAGCCTTCGCAGGTAACGGTAGTTCCGTTGCAAAACTTGGCAGCCAGTGGCTCTACAAAGCCGGGTCTTCGAAGATAATCGTTAAATAATTCATCCACCAGCCGGGATATATTCTCAAAAAAGCTTCTTCCGTTCACAAATGCCTGGTCATAGGCGGTGGAGCTTGTAATTTCAAAATCATAACCGCGGGAGCGGTAGAATTCTGTATAGACTCTGTTTAAGGCGAATGACACAATCGCCAGAATGTTTGCTCTAAGTGCACTTTCGTCCCATGTGGGATAGATTTCGCTGGAGGCGACATTTTTAACATAGTCGGAAAAGGAAACTGTTACATTGCCGGCGCTGGAATCCGGCGGTCCCAAATGCACAGTGATGCGTTGCGGTACATATGGCGTTACTTGTGGCATTATCCGCCCTCCTTTATAGATTTTGCGCAGGTGTGTAGAATGTTTCAGCCTGATTCCAGTTTTTAGGCAATTCCGCAAGGGGTATCATTTCTAAATTCTGATTGGTAACCACATTGGGAAATACTTGCAATCGCTCAATAAATATCTCTTCGTAGTTTTCCAGTCTGGCATATAAATTGACAACGCCAAACGGAATGATTCCTGTATTGGGGCTTTGGCTTGCGGAGGCATCCGGAACGGTTATCTCCACCGGCGCATCCAATATTCCACTGCGATTTGTCAGCCGCATTGCAATTGCGCTACCATCGGTATCCGTGATGGTGATTGCCACATCTTTTAGTGGAAACTGGGCAAGGCTTGTGTAGGCATGCACTTGTATGTATCCGGTTGCGCTCATATAAAATCCACCTTTCGTCAGTCTCAGATTATTATATGCATAGTGAATGGATTTTGTTTGCGCAGGCAGAATTTCAGTCACAAATTATCCCATTGTACATAGGCTTTAATACAGAAAGGGGATAGCATATGTGTGGAATAGCTGGCTTTGTTGGATTTTCATTTGAACAGGAAACTGCTGATAAGATGTTATGTACAATGCGGCGCAGAGGTCCGGATGCATCCGGTTTCTGGCAGGATAACTCCTGCTGTCTGTTACATAGTCGACTGGCGATTATTGACCCAGCCGGCGGCGGGCAACCGATGACACTTTGCTGGGGTGGAGAAACCTATACTATTGTGTACAATGGTGAATTATATAATACTGATGAAATTCGCGGGGTATTAAATAAACTTGGACATCACTTTCTTGGGCATTCCGATACAGAGGTTGTGCTCCATGCATACGCGCAATGGTCGGAAGGTTGCGTAGAGCAATTTAACGGAATTTTTGCATTTGGTGTGTGGGAGCATAAGCGGAAAAAACTTTTTGTTGCCCGTGACAGGATTGGCGTGAAACCGCTGTTTTTCCGAAAATGTAACAGTACATTTATCTTTGCCTCAGAAATCAAAACAATACTGGCGCATTGCGATGTAAAAGCGGAAATCGATGCAACCTCCGTGGCAGAAATTTTGTTAATCGGACCGGGGAGAACGCCGGGTAATGGCGTTTTTAAAGGGATTTCGGAATTAGAGCCGGGGTGCTACGGTTATTTTGTCGGTGGCAAATGGAACTGGCAACGTTATTGGAAGTTGAAAGATAGGGAACATACTGAAGATTTTGAACAAACGGCAGAGTATGTGCGTTACCTTGTAAGCGATTCGATTATACGGCAGATGGTATCGGATGTTCCCATCGGTACATTTTTGTCCGGCGGTCTGGATTCCAGTCTGATTTCATCCGTATGTGCAAGAGAATTGAAAAAGCGGGGGGAACGGCTGCACACTTTTTCAGTAGACTATGAGAACAACGATAAATTTTTTGTGCCCGGAAAATTTCAGCCAAATTCGGATAATGCATATATTCACACAATGCAGGACTATTTATCCACAGAGCACCACTGGTCCGTATTAACCCCAGATGACCTGTTAAATGCATTGGAGCAGTCCACCATTGCCAGGGATTTACCGGGTATGGCAGATGTGGATTTCTCCTTGCTGCAATTTTGTAAAGATGTTCGTAAATATGTAAAGGTTGCGCTGTCCGGTGAGTGCGCTGACGAGATTTTTGGCGGATATCCCTGGTATCGAGATCCGGAAATCAGAGCCATCGACGGTTTTCCCTGGGCGCAGAACACAAAGCAGAGGGTTGAATTCCTTACACCGGAAATTTTGGAAGGATTCCATCCGCAGGAATATATCCGTGACAAATACGCGCAAACACTTGCCCAATGTGACATTCTGCCCGGAACATCACCGGAAGAAAAACGAATGAAGGAAATGGTGAATTTGAACCAAAGATGGTTTATGCAGACCTTGCTTGACCGAAAGGACAGAATGAGTATGTATAGCGGGCTGGAGGTTCGTGTGCCGTTTTGCGATTACCGCATTGCAGAATACCTGTATGGTGTTCCCTGGGCGTTTAAGGATTACCAGGGCCGTGAGAAAGGACTGCTAAGGCATGCAATGGCTGAGTATTTGCCAAACTCCGTTCTACACCGGAAAAAAAGCCCGTATCCAAAAACTCACGACCCCCGTTATTTGCAAATGGTCAGCCAAAAGCTGAGGGTGATTTTGCAAAATCCGCAGGCGCCTATCTTCCAGATTGTCAGAAAAGAAGCTTTGGAAAACCTGTTAACACAGGAATTTAAATGGCCCTGGTATGGGCAACTGATGAAATTGCCACAAACCATAGCCTATATGCTGCAAATTAACTTCTGGCTGGAGCATTATAATATTTCGGTAATATAAATCAATTTTTGTAAAAATTTATTAAATTTTCGGTTTGCAGGCTTTACTATTGTAAATACTATGTGATAAAATCTCCTATATAAGGAGGTGCATTTATGCTGACATATGAGCAAGTAACGAAGAGTGAGGCTATTCGCACTTATATCATTCGTGCAGATGAATCTCTTGTAAGTTTGGGCTATACAGAGCATAGCTTTGCGCATGTGGTTCACGTTGCGGAGACAGCCGGATATATTTTAGATACTTTGGGATATGACGAAAGAACGGTGGAACTGGCAAAAATTGCCGGTTATCTGCACGATATTGGAAATCTTGTAAACCGGAAAGACCACTCCCAATCCGGAGCGGTAATGGCGTGGAGCATTCTCAACGATATGGGATGTGACCCCGGGGAGATTGCAACCATCGTTACGGCAATCGGTAACCACGACGAGGGCACCGGTGTGCCGGTCAACGCGGTAGCTGCCGCCCTGATTTTGGCGGACAAAGCGGATGTCCGTAGAAGCCGCGTTCGAAATAAAGATATTTCAACCTTTGACATTCACGATCGGGTGAATTACTCCGTAAAGAAGTCTGTGCTGAAAATCAATGAAGAACGATCACTTGTGAAGCTGAAATTGACAGTTGATACACAATTCGGCTCCGTAATGGATTACTTTGAGATTTTTATGAACCGTATGCTTCTGTGTCGGAAGGCTGCAGAGATGCTTGGATTGCAATTCAAGCTGATGATTAACGAACAACAACTCATATAAGAAAACCGGAGATTGCAATGCAATCTCCGGTTTCATATTACAGATTATAATATTTTTCGAATTCAGCAGGGTGGGGGATTTGAGACAGCTGACTGCACTCCGCCCGCTTTGTTTTAATAAAGTTGGCAAGCAGTTCTTCGGGGAAAACGCCACCCGCAGTCAGATATTCGTGGTCGGCCTCCAATGCATCCAGCGCATCCTCTAAGCAGACAGGCAAGCCGGTGAGCTTTGCCTTTTCCTCATCAGAGAGGTGATACAGATTGAAGTCGTAAGGACCCCAGCCGTTTGCGTGAGGATCAATTTTGTTCTTAATGCCGTCGAGTCCTGCCATCAGAATGGCTGCATAGCAGAAATAAGGGTTGCAGGTGGCATCGGGGTTGCGCAGCTCAAAGCGACGCAGCTCAGGAGCCTTTGCGTATGCCGGGATACGAATAACTGCGCTGCGGTTAGAAGTGGCATAGCCAACGGTTACAGGCGCTTCAAAGCCAGGTACCAGGCGCTTGAAGGAGTTTGTGCTGGGATTGGTAAGCGCGCACAGGGAAGCAATGTGCTTCAGAAGACCACCAATAAAATAGTGCGCAGTTTGGCTCAAATTAGAGTAGCCGTTATCGTCAGAGAAGACGGGCTGTCCGTCCTTAAGCAGCAGCATATGAACATGCATGCCGCTACCTGCCTCGCCATAAATGGGCTTGGGCATAAAGGTTGCGGATTTGCCGTATTTCAGGGCAGTATTGTGAATGATATATTTAATCATCATTGTGGCATCTGCCATATGCACCACTTCACCCAACTGCGGTTCAATCTCAAACTGACCGGATGCAGCTACCTCGGGGTGGTGATAGTTAATTTCGATGCCCATATCTTCCATTAGCATACACATTTCACTGCGGCACTCATAGGAAGTGTCAAAGGGCTTGGCAATATGGTAATTCTTCTGCTTGGGAACAACCACTCCGTGACCTTCCACATCACTATTCCAATAGGATTGCTTGGCATCCACTGTGGCGCTGATATGGTCACCTGCGATACCCCAGGTCACATCATCGAACAGATAGAATTCAAATTCGGGGAGAATTTTCATTGTATCTGCAATACCGCAATCTTTCATATACTGCACAGCAGCACGGATGATATTACGGGGATATTGGGGCAAGGGACGGTTATGGGGATTGTCAATGATCATTGCATTGCCGGTCATAGACAGTGTGGGGATTTGGCAGAAAGGATCGACCACAGCGGTATCCGGATCAGGGATAAACACCATGTCACTCTTTTCTACCACAGCGTAGCCGTAGTTGGATGCATCGAAGCCGATGCCGTTAACCATAGTTTTTTCGGAAAAATTCTTAGCAGGGATGGTAACGTGACGGTATTGACCGTTGATGTCCACCATCTTGAAATCCACCATTTGGATGTCATTTTCACGGATAAAATTCATAATATCCTGAACTGTTCTTGCCATAAAATCATACCCTTTCAAACTGGAATAGTAACACTATACCAAATAATACCATTTGCGTCAATCATAATTCTTCATTTTTTGCATCACTATACGGCAAATTTCCTGTGGCTGGATTATCTATCAGTTTTCCTTCCTCTGTGAAACGGGAACCGTGACAGGGACAATCCCACGTGTGTTCGTATTTGTTCCATTTCAGGGCGCAGCCAAGATGTGGGCAACGTCTTGCAGAAGGTGTTAAAAGGTTGATTATACTTTCAACACCGTTGATTGCCAATTGCGGATGCAGAATGCTTCTCGACGGTGCGAATACCGCGGAATAGGCATTGTTTCGTCCCTGCACAAAATCGCACAGGATATTTGCTGCAACCATCGCAGATGTCATACCCCATTTATTAAATCCGGTTGCTATAAACAGTCCATCGGTATTTCGGGAATAAGGACCAATGTAGGGTATATCATCCAATGTCATACAATCCTGTGTTGCCCAACGATGTTTTACGGTTGATTTGGGATAATACCGACGGACAAAGTCTTCCAGTTCCTGCCAGGCACCACCTTGTTTTCCGGTGCGGTGACTGCCGCCGCCAAGCAAAAGCAAATTTTGATAATTCCGAAAAGACAGACCATTCTTTGCCTCATCTACATACATACCATCCACCCTGGGCGCATTCTCCAGGGCTATCACATAGGAACGGTGCTGATATAATTTCAGGGGATATAAACCGTGTTTGTTCAGAAACGGAAAGTGTGTAGTAACGATAATCTTCTTCGCGTAAATTTTTCCTTTGTCTGTAATTGCTGTCAAACCCACCAGTTCACGGACCTTTGTATGCTCAAAAATATGCAGGTCTTTTGCGATTGCTGACAAGAACCTTAACGGATGAAACTGCGCCTGGTTTGGAAAACAAACCGCACCGGCAACAGGAAAGGGCAGTGGAAGTTCTCGGACAATTTTTGCACTGCTACCTATTTTTTGCAAAGCTTTTACTTCTTCTTGGATTTTTTGGGAATTATCCACAGAATAAACATAGGAATCTTTGCTTTCAAAATTACAGTCAATATCCTTTGACAATATCCTAAAATCTTCAATTGCTTTTTCGTTCGCCTCAAAATATAGCCTTGAGGTTGTCTCATCAAACTTTTTAATAATGTCACTATATATTAGACCGTGCTGAGAAGTAATTTTGGCGGTTGTATTTTTGGTAATTCCACTGCAAATTGTGTCAGCCTCCACAAGTGCATATTCCACACCTGCTTGCTGCAGCTTGTATGCACACAACAGGCCGGCAATTCCGCCGCCGATAATTAAAACTTCTGTGTGAATATCTTTTTCAAGTGCCGGAAATTTTGGCATCTGGACATTCTCTTCCCAAATAGATTGCATAATATCCTCCAGTATAAGAAATAACCTTAGTATTTCTTTTTGGGAGTGAAATATTATGCGGGCTTGGAGTGTCGGGATTCGTTTGTATTTTCGCCATTGGCGAAAATTAATGTGTCGCCGGGGCCCTAACCCGGCGAGAAACAGTCCACCGGACTGTTTCGATTTGTTCTTTCGAATCCCGACTTAGACATAAAAAAAGAAGACTGCTCGGATGAGCAGTCTTCTTTTTTGGTCGGAGTGTCGGGATTCGAACCCGAGGCCTCTTGGACCCGAACCAAGCGCGATACCAAACTTCGCCACACCCCGTTGACTTCCCGTATTATAAAGAAATATTCCCTGATTGTCAAGGGGACATATGCGATTTTGTTTTGTTCTGTTTATCCTTTGCCCTGTGTAAAATAAACAAGGGGGTAACAGAATATGGGATATCAAATTCAATATGGTCAAACTGCGGTGAAGACATATATTCCGGAACGCAAAAGATTTCGGTTTAACCGAAAAAGTGTGAAAATCTTAATAGTGTGCGTTTTGATAATGCTTGGGACTATTTTGGGTAGTCGTGAGACAATACAAAATTTCTTTTTACCGGGAAACAGTCAGATTACCCGTGAAGCTGTGACCCAAATGGTGACAAATTTGAAGGAAGGGGAGCCGCTTGCAGCTTCTTTTGAAGCGTTCTGCCGGGAGATCGTTGATGGTGCGAACATTCCAAAGTGAAAGGCTTACTATTCAACCAGGGTATTTCATTCTTATCGCACTTGCGTTACTTATTATACCGGTTCGGTGGGTTGTCGGTTGGTTTGGAGCTGTTTTCTTTCACGAATTTTGTCATTACATAGCTTTGCGAGCCTATAAAGTCTCAGTATTTCAAATTAAGATAGGCATTGGTGGTGTAAATATGCAGACCGGTGAAATGACGGTTTTACAAGAGGTCATTTGCGCTTTGGCAGGCCCATTGGGTAGCTTGCTGCTGTTGTTTCTTTTGCATGTTTATCCTTATGTTTCTCTTTGCGCCTTGGCGCAATCACTTTTCAATTTAATGCCTATATATCCAATGGACGGAGGTAGGGTAATTACAGGTATTTGTGTTGGACTGATAGGGGAGAAGAAAGGTATTTTACTAAGCAATACAATTTCAGGAATCTTTTTAGCACTCCTGTTTTGTGTCAGCTTGCATTTATCACTACATTACAGGCTCGGCATTCTACCGATTATTATTTCGCTAATCATCATTACTCGTGTTGTAAAAATTCCTTGCAAAGTAAGGCAACTGATAGTACAATAGAGGACAGTAATTCAGTTTTTGAGGGGTATTTACAAATGACAGACCTGTTACACAGAATTCTGCCTACGGTGCAAAAACCTGCCCGCTATACCGGTGGAGAGTATAATGAAATACAAAAGGACCTATCACAGGTGCGAGTGCGTGTTGCCTTCTGTTTTCCAGACACCTATGAAATCGGTATGTCCAATTTAGGTATGCGCATTTTATATGGCGTAATGAATGAAATGGACGGCGTTTGGTGTGAGCGCGTTTTTGCGCCATGGGCGGATATGGAAACGGCAATGCGTGCCAATGACCTGCCGTTATGGGCATTAGAAAGTCAAAATCCGGTTAAGGACTTTGATATGATTGCTTTTACCATCGGCTACGAGATGTGCTACACCAATATTTTGAATATGCTGAAACTGTCCGGTGTTCCGATGTATGCTAAGGACCGGAAGGGACTTCATAATATTGTGTTTGCCGGTGGCGTGTGTGCATTTAACCCTGAGCCGCTGGCAGACTTTATAGACTTTTTTTCTCTCGGCGAGGGCGAGGATGTAACAACGGAAATTATCAGTCTCTATGACCGTGCTAAGGTGGAGAATTGGGAGAAAGATGCGTTTTTATTGGAAGTGTCTAAAATTCCCGGAGTTTATGTACCTTCCTTCTACCGTCACGAATATAATGGTGACGGAACACTTGCTGCAATTATTCCCCTGAACGGTGCGCCGGAGCGTGTTACAAAACGGATTATCGAGGATTTGGATAGTGCATATTTTCCCACGAAGATGATTGTTCCATCCACGGAGATTGTTCACGAACGGGCGAATCTTGAGGTATTTCGCGGTTGTATTCGCGGCTGCCGTTTTTGTCAGGCAGGCTTTACCTGCCGCCCTGTTCGCAGAAAGAGTGCAGAGGTACTTTATGAACAGGCTGTGGAGACTTTACAAGACTCCGGTCAAAATGAAATGACTCTGTCAAGCCTCTCTACTTCCGATTACCGTCAATTACGGGACCTGACGGATAAGCTGATACCCTACTGTCAAGAGCACCGTATAAACCTTTCCGTGCCATCACTGCGTGCGGATAATTTTTCACAAGAACTCATGCAGAAGCTCCAGATGCTTCGAAAAAGCGGACTTACGTTCGCTCCGGAAGCCGGCACACAGCGCTTGCGGGATGTTATCAATAAGAACTTAACGGAGGATGAGATTCTTACCTCCTGTGCCAATGCCTTTTCCGGTGGTTGGAATAATGTAAAGCTCTATTTTATGCTGGGATTGCCGACCGAAACCGACGAGGATGTTATAGGTATTGCAGAGCTGGTATATAAGATTATCAACACCTGGAAAGAATGTGCATCCAACAAAAAACGGGGTTTGCGCGTGCATGTAGCAACGGCATTTTTTGTTCCAAAACCCCATACACCTTTCCAGTGGGAAAAGCAGATTACGCCGGAGGAATACTTACGCCGTACAAAGCTATTGAAAAGCCATTTCTATTCCAAGTCTATTGAATATAACTATCACGAGCCGGACTTAAGTCGCTTGGAAGCTGTGGTTGCAAGAGGTGACCGCCGAATTGGTGCTGTTCTTGCTGAGGCTGTTTCGCGAGGCGCCAGATTGGATGGTTGGGATGAACATTTTTCCTATCAAACCTGGTTGGATGCCTTTGCTGCCTGTGATATTGACCCGGAATTTTATACCACGCGTGGGTTCGGCGAACAGGAGATTTTGCCCTGGGATACGATTGATGTTGGTTTGAATAAGGCGTTCCTACTCAAAGAACGCAAGCAAGCTTATGCAGAAAAGGTAACACCGGACTGCCGCCATCAATGCGCTGGTTGTGGGGCAAACAAGCTTTTACAGGAGGTAGGCTGCGATGCTTAGATTACTGTTTGAGAAGCTGGACGATGCCATTTGGATGTCTCATCTGGACTTAATGCGGGTATTTCAAAGAGCCTTTCAGAGAGCAGAACTTCCACTGACCCATACGCAGGGTTTTAATCCGCGCCCGTCGGTTTCTATTGCATTGCCTATGTCTGTGGGCGTGGAGAGTGTATGTGAGCTTCTGGATTTTGATTTAGAGACAGAGAACTTTTCCAATGAGGAAATTCAGGCGCGGCTTAACGCTGCCCTTGTTCGGGGCGTGAGGGTCTTGGATGTATATTCTCAGGGAATGAAAATCCGTGACCTTGCCACACTACGAGTACGTGTAACACTGGAATATGACAGGGGAGTTCCGGCCAATGCAATTGAGGAGATTGCAAGATTGTTTCAGAGGGATAGCCTTCTTGTAGAAAAGAAAACAAAATCAGGTCCGCAAATGCAGAATATCATCCCGATGATACAGGCAATCAATGCTTCGCAGGCAGATGACAACACTGTTGTGATAGATGCAGTTGTGTGTTGTCAAAACCCGGCGCTCAATCCCAATCAGCTTGTTGCCGCAATTTCTCAAGAAATTCCGGACTGTAAACCTGACTTTTTCAAATGTTGCCGTTTGGAAATCTTTGATAAAAATAATAATGTGTTTCGTTAAGGAGTATCGTTTATGGAAGTAAATCCCAACTATATATTAGAGGACTGCCCAATTTGTCGCGGCAGCGGCTTTGTTGTCCACGAGGGCGGATGGAATGTTCAGGTGGAATGTGTGGACTGCAGTGCCCACACGGTCTATGTACCCTATAATACCGACCAAGAGAAAGAGGATGCTGAAAAACAGGTGGTCCGCCTGTGGAATTTGGGTAAAGTGATTAAACAGGATATGGGCGGCTAAAATTTTTTTCGAAAAAATTAAAATAATGCTTGCAATTTTTGTCACTGTGTGCTAATATACTTTGGCAGTCGCGAGATTGCAGGCAATATCCGGGTGTGGCGAAGTTTGGTATCGCGCTTGAATGGGGTTCAAGAGGCCTCGAGTTCGAATCTCGACACTCGGACCAAAAAAGCAGAGGAGACGTTAGTTTCCTCTGCTTTTTTCTTGTTGTAGAAATCGAACTCGAGGTCTCTTGTATTTCAATCCGCCTAAGCAACCATGCGAAGCATGCGTTGC
>JAZRHG010000106.1:0-44029 GCA_045644625.1 Faecousia sp. | reverse complement strand
CAACGATCCGACTTAACTACATAACCGCACCTACATCGGAGCCGAAAACCGCCGGGGTATGCCGCCACTGCATAGCTTCGTATAATTCCACCATTTCTTCCCGCTGGTTCACCAAATAATGCACATCCACACCCTGAATTTCCAAATTCATATCCGGAAATTCCGCCGCCACCTCAGAAATCGTCTCCCAAACCGGCAGATCTAACAGCTTGATTTGAGAAAGCTTTCCGTTTTCATAGATAGCACTGCCGTTGTATAGCAAAAAGGGGGCATTTACTCTCAAGGCGTCCAGATATTTCCAAAATGTGCCGCCGCTTCTGCCGGTGTTGATGGTAAAGGTACCACCGTTCTCCATAAAAAAATCGATGGCCTCCAGATTTCTCTTCGGAATCGTATTGTCCGGCGCAGTCATTGTCAGGTCGAAATCGACCGTTAGTAAAATATCATCAAAAAGTGCCATTTATCCCATTTTCTCCAATTTGTTCAGTACTTCTGTAATATATTCCGGCAGCGGCGCAAACACCATCACAGGCCGCCCGTCCTTAGGATGACGGAAGCACAATGCTCCCGCGTGGAGCACCTGAGAGCTTTGCCCTAACTCCGGCTTTTTATGTCCGTACACCGTATCGCCCAAAATCGGATGTCCGATGGAGGACAGGTGGACACGGATCTGGTGGGTGCGTCCGGTTTCCAGCTTGCACCGCAGGTGGGTGTAGCCCCGATACCGCTTTACCACCTCCCAATGGGTGACGGCATTGCGTCCGTTGCGTTGGTTGATGCACATTTTCTTCCGATCGGTTGGGTGGCGTCCAATGGGCGCATCCACTGTGCCGCTATCTTCTTTCATGCCGCCGCAAACGATACATTCATAGGTGCGCGCCATGGTGTGGTCTTTTAATTGGGATGCCAGCACCGCGTGGGACAAGTCATTTTTGGCAACCGCCAAAAGTCCGGAGGTGTCCTTGTCAATGCGGTGGACAATGCCCGGACGCAGCTCTCCGTTAATGCCGGAAAGATTATCCCCCATCGCATACAAAAGCCCGTTGACCAGCGTATCGTCACTGTGTCCTGCCGCCGGATGGACCACCAAGCCCTTGGGCTTGTTGATTACCAGTACATCCTCATCCTCATAAATAATTTCCAGGGGCATTTCGGTGGGCACAATGTCCACCGGCTTCGGCTCCGGAATGGTAACAGAAATTTCATCACCGCTATTTAATTTGTCGTTTTTCTTGCCGGGTTTACCGTTGCGCTTCACGCAACCTTCTTCCAACAGCTTTTGCGCACCGCTGCGGCTTAAGTTTTCAACCGACCTTGCAAGAAAGGCATCCAGCCGTTCTCCGTCCAAATCCGCGCGCAAAATCATTTCTTTTCGTCCTTCCAAAAGCTTTTATTGAAAAACACCAAGCTAACCATCAACGCGATACAACCGCAGGTAATAAAGCAGTCGGCTACATTAAACACAGGAAAATTCATAAATTCCAAGCAGATCATATCCACCACATAACCAAGACGCAGCCGGTCAATCATATTGCCCAGTCCGCCGGCCCAAATTGCCGCAATGCACCACTTTTCAAAGTTAGAAAACGGCATGGCGTTTTTCCAAAAGCACCAAATCACGCCTGCCGTGAATAAAACAAAAATAAGGGCAAATAACCACTGCATTCCCTGAAAGGATGAAAATGCCGCGCCGGTGTTCTGCACATAGCTCAGGCAAAACACCCCTTTTAAGGCGGGGATTTGGCTATATAGCGGAATATTGGCAACTGTCCAGAATTTACTAAGCTGGTCCACAGTCACAATTCCTGCTACCGCCAACGTCATCCAAAGATACTGCATCTTCTTCACTCCTTACTGAAACTGGGACAATGGTATCATTTTTTTCGTAGAAAGTCAATTTTTTTGGCAGGGGTATGGAGAAATCCGTACCCCTGCCAAAGTCTTTTGTTTATTGACCCATCAGAATTTTGGCAAGCTCAGAGTCTTTGTCCAAAATTACGGTCTTTTCTTCTCCGGTAAGGCTCTGCTTCAACGCATCCAACGCCAGGGTGAACTCATAAAAAGCTTTTTTCTCCTGGGTGTTGTAAGCCTTTGCCAACATCTGCATATACTCCGCTTCGCCCTCAGCTGTCAGTTTGGCGGCCTCCGCTTCTGCATTGGACACCATAATATTCACCTGCTTATCCACATCGTTGCGAATAATGGATGCTTCATAGTTGCCGTCAGCCGTGTATTTTTCCGCCATTTGGTTACGCTCGGAAATCATACGGGAATACACCGCATTCAGGTTGGACTCCGGCAAATCGAACTGCTTGATTTTCACATCCTCCACCGTAATGCCGTAGGTCGCCGCCTGCTTATCTACTGTGGTGGTAATGCTCTCGTAAATGTCATTGCGTTCGCCGCCGTCATTCATATTAATAATATCTGCCTGCGCCAAAGTGCCCATTGCAATCTTCATGGCGGTGTAGGTAATGGCATTGAGCCGTTCCTCTGCCTTTTGAGAAGTTCCCAAGGCACGGTAAAACTGCTGGGGGTCAGAAATTTTCCACAGGATATAGCAGTCAACGGTCATCGTCTGCTTATCAGAGGTCAAAACCTCAGAGGGGGGAATGTCATAGATTTGCGTGGCTTTGGAGAAATATTTTACACTGTCAATAAACGGCACCTTAAAATGCACGCCGGCTTCATCCGCGGTGTTCACAATCTCGGAAAACCGGAAGGTGCAGGCATACTGATTTTCTGCCACGCAGTAAAAGCAGCTGCCGATTACCAGCAAAACTACCAACACAATCGCGCCGATGATAATTCCTTTTTTCATCCCTTATTTTCTCCTTTCACCAAAGACTCCAACGGCAATAGCATATCCACATTGCTGCCGTTTCCTGTGTTGATATAAAGCTTCACACCGGGCAAAATCTGTGAGATTGCCTCATAGTACATACGGCTGCGGGTAATCTCGGGATTTTCTGCATACTCTTTATACATTGCCTGGAACAACGCAACCTGCTGGGTTGCTTCGTTAATACGCTTTTGCTTCAGATACTCTGCATTTTGCAGCTGCTGGTCTGCCTTTGCCTGCGCATCGGGCAACTGGGCATTTTGATAAGCCTTAGCGTCATTGACAACCGCTTCCGCCTTCTGCTTGGCAGTTTCCACCGCCTTAAATGCCTCGATAACCTCTTGTGTGGGCGGCTCTGCATCCTGAATACGCACATCCACCAAGGTCAGGCCAATGTCGTATTCCTCCAAAATCTGTGTCACCAGGTCCTTCACCTGCATTTGAATGCTTTCCTTACCGTCCGTCAGCACCGCATCCACAGAGGTAGAGCCCACCACATTTCGCACCTGACTTTGAATTAAGTTCCGCAAAATCAGTTCCGGGTCATTGGATGCATAGAGATACTGCACCGGATTGGTGATTTTATACTCCACAAAGAAATCCACGTTGACAATGTTATAGTCACCGGTGATCATTGTGCTTTCTCCTTGATTTACGGTGTAATCACCATTGGCTTCCGTATTGTAGCCCAATTCAATTTTTTGATAGACGTTGACGTCCACCTTTTCCACCTGCTGCATTCCAAAGGGTAATTTGAAATGCAGGCCTGCATCGGTGATATCGGTTACCTTGCCAAAGGTGGTAACCACCGCCTGCTGCTTATCATCCACAGTGTAAAAACAGGTCAGCACCAGCACCAGCACAAACACCGCCACCAAAGCAAGGATCACAATCCGTCCGATTTTCTTTGGGTCAATTGCTTTCCCGACAGGATTGCTCGGTGACCATCGATAGGTTCCTTTTTCTTCCATTATTTTGTTCCTCCTTTATAAAATTTTGCAGCTCTTTAGCATTCTCTCTGCCTCTTGCCGCATACGGGCCGCCAGCCAGGCTGTCAGCATAATCCGCAAAGTTAGCTTGACCCGCTCCTTTGCTCCGGAAACAGGTTCGCAATAGTCCGCTAACTCCTGTTCCAGCAGAGCTTCCCGTTCTTCCTCCCGGTAAAGCTCTTTTGCCCGGGCCGCCAAACGAACAAACATAAAGTACAGCTTGGTGTCATCAATAATGTCGTCACTTTCATCATCCAGCTGTCCGTTGACATAGCCCATCAGACCGCAAATTTGCTCCATAGGCAAAACGCTTTTTAATGTATTGATGTTCAAAATACGGCAAAGCTGCTCCAAAGTGTAGCGTTTGCGCTCCGGGGGCGGTAAAAAGCCTCGCTTTACCCAGTTCTGCACTGTATAAGGCTCCAGCCCTGTCAGTTCCGACACTTGTCCCAGCATCATTCCGCCGGCAAGAAACATAGAAGAAAACATTTCCTCAATGTGTTCTGCCTCTTGACGGGGTTTTTGTAGTACTGTTCCGGGAATTGTCCAGTACATTTTATTTCACCTCCATTAATGTGGTGTAATGATAATATCATATGGTCACGTGATTGTCAATAGCGGTTTAATAATTTTTTGTAAACAATTCTTGTTTTTCTTTCTATTTTGGTCTTTACGAACACAAAAAATTGTTGTACAATGTATATAGCTATAATCAGGAGGTGTGGGCATAATGGGCTGTTTGAAATGCGGAAGAGAAACCCAGCAATCTCAGGTGTTTTGTCAGACTTGTCAGGAAACGATGCAAGGCTACCCTGTTAAGCCCGGGACGGTCATTCACTTGCCCCATCGGGAAGCCCCCGGCACGGAACGCCCTCTCCCCGATACGCAATGGGAAACAACTTCTTCCGACCAGCTTGTTCGGCTGCGCAAGCTCATTCGCTGGCTTACCGCAACCATCGCGCTGCTGTCTGTGCTTTTGTGTCTTACTGCAGGAATGCTGGTCTATACCTTAAAATCAGACACACCCACTTCCACCATTGGCCGCAACTACACCACCGCACAAGAGAACACCAACCCTTGAATGTTTCACGTGAAACATCGGGTTCAGCACTGTTTCACGTGAAACAGTTTGAAAGGAATACGCTATGGGAAAGATATTTGCCGTGGTCAACCAAAAGGGTGGTGTGGGAAAAACCACAACTGCCGTAAACCTGACTGCCGCATTAACAGAATTAGGCAAGAAAGTCTTGCTTTGTGACTTTGACCCCCAAGCCAACGGCACATCCGGTTTGGGTGTGGACAAACGGAAAGCCAAACTTTCCGTATACGATGTGATCATCAACGATACGCCGCCCGCCGACGCGGTGGTGCAAACGCCATTTGGCGATGTATTGCCCTCTACGCCGGATTTGGCAGGTGCAGCCGTGGAGCTTTTTTCTATGCCGGAGCCGAATTTCCGCCTGAAAAACGCATTAGACCGTTTAAAAAAGGATTACGATGTGATTTTCATCGACTGCCCGCCATCCTTAGAGCTGCTCACTGTCAACGCCTTGGCAGCGGCCGATGGCATTTTGGTGCCGGTACAATGTGAGTACTTTGCCTTGGAGGGTTTGGCGGATTTGATGACCACCCTTCGTCTCATTAAAAAGAGAATTAACCCCAATTTGGAGATTTTCGGTGTGGCGCTGACAATGTTTGACGGGCGCACCAATTTCTCCACCCAGGTGGCGCAGGAAGTGCGAAAGCATTTCCCCGGCAAGGTCTTTGCCAACGTAATCCCCCGAAATGTACGTTTGGCAGAAGCCCCCAGCCACGGGTTGCCAGTCAATATTTACGACAAACACAGCCGCGGTGCTGCCGCTTATAAAGCTATGGCACAAGAAGTTGTGCAAAAATTGAAATAAACAGAAAGGGTGATTTGTTTGCCTCCCAAAAAAGGTTTGGGCAGGGGAATGGGCGCATTAATCCCCATTGAAGATGAAACTTCAGTAGACAACAGCGCATACCGCCTTTTGCCTTTGCATCGGGTAGAACCCAATCCGGGGCAGCCCCGACACAATTTTGACGAAGAAGATCTGCAGGCCCTGGCAGACTCCATCGCCCTTCACGGCGTGGTGCAGCCTCTGACTGTTCGGGAGCTTTCCTCCGGCTATTTTCAAATTATTGCCGGTGAGCGGCGGTGGCGTGCCGCCCGTTTGGCGGGACTTTCCGAAATCCCCGTTGTGGTAATCGATGCCGATGACCGAAAGGTTATGGAGTTGGCATTGATTGAAAACCTGCAACGGCAGGACTTAAATCCCATTGAAGAAGCCCTGGGCTACCGCGCCCTGATGGACGAATATGGGCTTACTCAGGAGGACGTGGCAACCCAGGTGGGTAAATCCCGTCCTGCCGTGGCAAACGCCTTGCGGCTGCTGCTGCTGCCGGATGCCGTTTTGGAAATGGTGCAAGCCGGTGAACTGACTGCCGGTCACGCAAGAGCGGTGCTTTCCATCAAGTCCGAGAAAAAGCAATTGGAAGCCGCCCGCAAAATCGTAAACTTAGGACTTTCTGTCCGTCAGGCAGAAAGCCTGTGTAAAAATCTTTCCAAAGAGCCCAGCCTGAAGCAACAGACCATTACTTTGGCAGTGGATTATGTTGCCGAGTGTGAAAAAACACTTTCCAAGCAGCTTGGGCGCGGCGTAAAAATCGTCAACGGCAAGCGAAAAGGCCGTTTTGAACTGGAATTTTACGGACCGGAAGATTTACAAGTGCTTTTGGACGCACTGATGAAACTGAAAAAATAACATCCCAAAAGGAGAGGTAATTTATGTTAGACATTCGTAAAATCAAGGAAAATCCCGATGCAGTCAAGGCAGGCTTAAAGGCCAAAGAGGTAGACTGCGATGCCGTAGTGGACAAGATTTTGGAGCTGGATGTTGAGATCCGCGCCCTGAAAACCTCCACAGAAACCCAAACCGCACAGAAAAACAAGCTGGCAAAGGAAAACGGCAAGCTGTTCGGTCAGAAAAAGGGCGCAGAAAAGAAGGGCGAGGACACCTCCGCATTGGATGCCCAGATTGCTGCCAACTCCGCAGAAAGCGTCAAGCTGGACCAGGCAATTGCCGACGATGCCGAAAAGCTGAAGGTTTTGAATGTGGAATTTAAGACCGCAATGCTGAGCCTTCCCAACCTGCCTGACGAGGATTTGCTCCCCGGCGGCAAGGAAAACAACCAGCCCCTGCGTTATGTTGGCGAAAAGCCCGCTTTTGATTTTGAGCCCAAGCACCATGTGGACCTGTGTCAGGGCTTAGGCCTCATCGACTACGAGCGGGGCGTCAAGCTGGCGGGTGCCGGCAACTGGATGTACACCGGTATGGGCGCTCGCCTGGAGTGGGCACTGCTGAACTATTTCATTGACACCCACACCGCCGATGGCTACGACTTTATCCTGCCCCCTCATATGTTGGAGTATATGTGCGGCGAAACTGCCGGTCAGTTCCCCAAGTTTGCCGACGAGGTTTACAAGATTGCAAACCCCACCGACGACCGCATCCACTATATGCTGCCCACTGCAGAGGCTGCGCTGTGCAGCATCTACCGCGACGAAATTCTCGCAGAAAGCGACCTGCCCAAGAAGATGTTCGCATACACCCCCTGCTTCCGCCGCGAGGCAGGCTCTCACCGCGCCGACGAGCGGGGTATGGTCCGCGGACACCAGTTCAACAAGGTAGAGATGTTCCAGTTCTGCAAGCCGGAAGACTCTGATGCCGCATTTGAAGAGCTGGTCACTAAGGCAGAAAAGTTGGTGGAAGGTTTAGGCTTCCACTTCCGCACCGTGAAGCTGGCAGCAGGCGACTGCTCCGCATCTATGGCGCGCACCTATGACATCGAAATTCTCTTCCCCTCTATGGACGGCTATAAGGAAGTTTCCTCCGTATCCAACGCAAGAGATTATCAGGCACGCCGCGGCAATATCCGCTTCCGCCGGGAGGAAACCGGCAAGCCCGAGTTCCTCCACACCCTCAACGGCTCCGGTCTGGCAACCTCCCGTATTTTCCCGGCTCTGGTGGAGCAAAACCAGCGGGCAGACGGCTCTGTGGTTGTTCCCGAGTGCCTGCGTAAGTATTTGGGCGGCTTGGAAATCATCGAGAAGAAGTAAACCATAACTTAATATTATGTAAACTAAACAGAAAGGGACTACATTATGAAAAAGTTTAAAAAGCCCGGCTGGTGGGACGAATTCAAAGAATTTGCTATTAAAGGCAACGCAATGGCTCTGGCTGTTGGTACTATCATCGGTGCCGCCTTCAAAACCATCACAGACAGCTTGACCAACCACGTCATTATGCCTGTGGTCTCCATTTTCCTGGGTGGCATTGATTTCGGCGAAATGAAAATTGAGCTGCCCCGTTTGTTTGGAGAAGCACCTTTGGACGAGGCCGGACAGCCCATCGTCAACTACCTGTACTACGGCAATTTTATCTCCGCAGTCATTAACTTCTTTATTTTGGCTTTGGTGGTATTCTTTATCGTCAAGGGCTTAAACCGCCTGTCCGAAATCGGCAAAAAGAAAGAGGAGGAAGCAGCTGCAGAAGAGCCCGCACCTGCTGAGCCCTCCAACGAGGAAGTTCTGCTGGCAGAAATTCGCGATTTGCTGAAAAATAAGTAAAATTTTACCGAAATAAATTGACAAACACTTTGCCCCTTTTTATAATGAAAGGGTTGTAAAAAGAAAACACGAGAAGGAAGGGTTCTTATGTTCAAAATCGTTAGCAAGCGGGAGCTGAACGCTGCCGTCACTATGCTGGAGGTGGAAGCCCCCTTTATTGCCAAGAAGGCAAAGGCCGGTCAGTTCATCATCTTCCGCATCGATGAGCAAGGCGAGCGCGTACCCCTGACTATCGCCGGTTATGACCGGGAAAAGGGTACTGTTTCCATCATCTTCCAAAAAGTCGGCTTTGCCACCAAGGCATTGGGTAGTCTGGAAGTAGGCGAATATATCAAAGACTTTGTGGGTCCTTTGGGCAAGCCCACCCCTGTGGAAGGCAAGAAGAAGGTCTGTGTGGTTGGCGGCGGTGTTGGCTGCGCCATCGCGCTTCCCTCTGCCAAGGCTTTTAAGGAAGCCGGCGCTGAAGTCACCGTTATTGTTGGCTTCCGCAGCCAGGATATTGTCATTCTGGAAGAGGAGTTCAAGGCTGTTGCTGACAACTTCATCCTGATGACCGACGATGGCTCCTATGGCCGTCACGGCTTGGTCACCGAGCCGCTGAAGGAAATGCTGGAGGCTGGCGAAACCTTTGACGAGGTTTTGGCAATCGGCCCCATTCCTATGATGAAATTCGTATCTCTGACCACCAAGCCCTTTGGTGTACACACCAGTGTTTCTCTCAACCCCATTATGGTTGACGGCACCGGTATGTGCGGCGGCTGCCGTGTAACCGTGGGCGGCGAAACCAAGTTTGCCTGTGTAGACGGTCCTGAGTTTGACGGTCACCAAGTGGACTTTGCCGAGCTGATGAGCAGAAACAGCTTGTACCGCGGTCGCGAGGCTGAGGTTACCGAAAAGCACGCCTGCCGTATGGAAGCTATGGGCAAAGAACTGATTAAATAAGGAGGAAATTGCAATGGCAAATATGTCTTTGGTGAAAAATCCTATGCCTGAGCAGGATCCTCAGGTACGTGCCCGCAACTTCAAGGAAGTTACTTTGGGCTACACTGCCGAAATGGCAATTGACGAAGCAAACCGCTGCTTAGGCTGCAAGAATCCCAAGTGTGTCGAGGGCTGCCCCGTCAATGTGCGCATTCCCGAATTTATTAAGAAGGTGCAGGAGGGCGACTTTAAAGCCGCTTATGAAATCGTCACCTCCACCAACGCACTGCCCGCCCTGTCCGGTCGTGTCTGTCCCCAGGAGACCCAGTGCGAGTGCAAGTGTGTCCGCGGCATCAAGGGTGAGCCCGTTGCCATTGTCAGACTGGAGCGTTTTGTGGCTGACTGGTATCGCGAGAACATCAACGCAATGCCCGAAAAGGTAGAATCCAACAGCAAAAAGGTTGCTGTGGTAGGTTCCGGCCCTGCCGGTATGACCGCCGCTTCCGATTTGGCAAAGAAGGGCTATCAGGTCACCATGTTCGAGGCATTACATACTGCCGGTGGCGTGCTGGTTTACGGCATCCCCGAATTCCGTCTGCCTAAGTCCATCGTTGCCAACGAAATTAAGAAGCTGGAAGCACAGGGCGTGGAAGTGATGACCAATATGGTCATCGGCCGTGTTCTGACCATCGACGAGCTGTTCGAAATGGGCTTTAAGGCCGTGTTCGTGGGCTCCGGCGCAGGTCTTCCCATGTTTATGAACATCCCCGGCGAGGCGCTCAAGGGCGTTATGTCCGCCAACGAGTACCTGACCCGTACCAACCTGATGAAGGCTTATGACGAAAACTACGATACCCCCATCGTCAAGTCCAAGGCCGTTGCTGTTGTCGGCGGCGGTAACGTGGCAATGGACGCTGCCCGCTGCGCAATGCGTTTGGGCGCTGAGAATGTGTATGTTGTCTACCGCCGCGGCGAAGCCGAAATGCCCGCCCGTCTGGAAGAGCAGCACCACGCCAAGGAAGAAGGCATCGAGTTCAAGACTCTGTGCAATCCTGTGGAAATTTTAGGTGACGAGGATGGCCGTGCCTGCGGTATCAAGTGCATCCGTATGGAGCTGGGTGAGCCGGACGCTTCCGGTCGCCGCCGTCCCATTGAGGTTCCCGGCAGTGAGTTCGTGCTGGATGTGGACACTGTCATTATGTCCCTGGGCACCAGTCCCAACCCCCTCATTCGTTCCACTACCCCCGGTTTGGAAACCAATCGCAAGGGCTGCCTGATCGTCAACGAGGACGAAATGACCACCCGCGACGGCGTGTTCGCCGGCGGCGATGCCGTTACCGGCGCTGCCACCGTTATTTTGGCAATGGGTGCCGGCAAGAAGGCTGCTGCAGCCATTGACGCCTACCTGAGCAAATAATCCTGTTTGTATTATGTAAACCAGGTTGCAAAAGCAACCTGGTTTCTTTTTGTATAAATGAAAAAGGCCTGCATAGATTGTCCTAAGGAGGGATGGTCTATGCGAAAAAAAGATTTGTGGATAATTGTTTGTGCGGTTTGTCTTGCCTTTGTTTTGGGCTGTCGGCTATTACTTGTAGGGTCTGTTCCCACAGGTTCCTGGGGGTTAAGTTTCCATCAGGAAGGGCAAAGTCCCACCGGCTCTGCATCAAACGCACAGCTTTCCCGGTACGATGCCGCTTTTTTAGGGGACACCGCCCAAAAGGTGCTGTACTTAACCTTTGATGCGGGCTACGAAAACGGCTGCACCGAGAAAATTTTAGACATTCTACGAAAACACGAGGTCAAAGCCGCCTTTTTCTTAGTGGGCAACTACATTGAGAAAAACGCAGATTTGGTACGCAGAATGGTAAACGAGGGGCATATTGTGGGCAATCATACGATGCACCATAAAAATATGAGCCAAATTGCAGACAAAGAAGCTTTTACCAAAGAACTCACCGACTTGGAAAAGCTGTTTTTTGATACCACCGGTAAACAGATGCCTAAATTTTACCGCCCACCCCAGGGAACATATAGTCAAGGCAATCTCCAACACGCAAAAGAATTGGGCTACAAAACCGTATTTTGGAGCCTTGCGTATGTTGACCGGAACAACGACAACCAGCCCACCAAGGAATACGCCTTTTCAAAACTTTTACCCCGTACCCACAACGGCGCGGTGGTGCTTTTGCACTCCACCTCCCAAACCAATGCGGAAATTTTAGACGAGCTTTTAACAAAATGGAAATCTTCCGGCTACCGCTTTGAAACGATAGACAAATTATTTCCGTAAAAAAGGACGGCTTAGCCGTCCTTCTTTTCTGCATTCAATTGGTCTACCACAATATCTTTATAAGGATTGACGATGACCGTGCGGTAGGTGTGGTAAATCACCATACCGGGCTTTGCGCCGGGGGTCTTTTTCACCTGTTTTACGTTTGTCACATCCACAGGGATGTTCTGACCACCGGTGGTCTCGGCATAGTATGCCGCCAACTGCGCCGCCTGGGTAATGGTATCGTCCGGGGGTGTCGTGCCGCCGCAGGCAATAATCACATGGCTACCGTGGACCTTTGAGGCGTGCAGCCACAAATCATCCCGTCTTGCCCATTTGAAGGTCAATTCTTCATTTTGCCGGTTGTTTCTGCCCACTATAATGGTGTAGCCATCGGTGGACACAAATTCCATAGGCTTACTCTTTGCCTGTTTCAGCCGTTTCTTGCTGTCCGCGCGCAAATAGCCGCCGGATTGCAGCTCCTGCCGGATTTCTTCCAGTTCTGCTTCCGTTTCCGCGCGACCCAGCTCCTCCAAAACGCTCTGCAGGTAGTGTAACTCCTCTGTGCCCAAAGTAATCTGCTTGGTCAGCTCTTTTTCCGCGGTCTTCATACGGGCATAGTCCTTATAATACTTTGCCGCATTTTGCTGGGGAGACAATGTGACGGACAGGGGAATATCCACCACCGTCATATTTTCATCGTAAAAGTCCTCCGCCTGCAAAACCTTCTGCCCCTTGGTAATGCGGTGCAAATTGGCGGTGACAATATCGCCCAACTGACGCAGCCGTTCCCGGTCATAGGTGGCAGTCAGTTCTTTTTCCTGAATGGCTAACTTGCGGGTCAGCCTTTGGCATAAATTGGAGACGGTTTTCCGCACCGCCTGCCCCTTTTGCCGCATCGCATCCTTGCGGTCCTTTACAATATAATACGCATCCATCAGATTGGAAAAGCTTTCCGCCTGTTCCATCTTGCCATACTGATAAATGGGGCAGAAGGCAAATTGCTTGGGTGTGCCGTCGGGCAGAGGATAGTAGTAAGGCTTGGGATGCCCGATATGCTCGGCAAAAAATAATTGCAGCTTATCCGCCACCGCATCCACCGCCAAGCCCTCCGCTCGGGTATCTGTTTCGCCGGTGGCAAACAGCACCGCTTCCCGGCAAACTAAGGGAGACAATCCGCCTAAATTGTCCATCAGCCGGTCCGCTAAAACATCCGCGCCGACTTGGGCTAACAAGTTTACATAATCTTCCTTTGTCAACTTTTCCGGATTTTGTTTTGTAATTTCCTCCGGCTTTTCATAATGAAATCCCGGCAGCGCCGCCCGCTTAGAACTTTCGTCCAAGGCAACTCTCCGCAAACAATCCAAAATCCGTCCCTCAGGATCCAATAAATAAAGATTGCAGGTTTTACCCATCAGCTCCACTATCAACTTTTTCTGCACAGGGTAGCCCATTTCATCGGTGCAGTCAAACACAAACTCCGCCATCCGCTCCATGTCCATCTGCCGGATATCGGAAATCCTTGCGCCGGACAAGTGCTTGCGCAGCAGCATACAAAACATGGGCGGCTGATCCGGATTTTCCGGATTGGAGGCTGTTAAGTGCAATCTGGGTGCTGCCGGATTGGGGGCAAACAGCAGCTTATGCCGCCCGTTTTCGCACCGCAGGTGCATAATCACCGTATCCCGGGCTGGCTGGTGGATTTTCTCCACCCGTCCGCCCAGCACCACCGGACGGATTTCCTCCAGCACCGCTTTTAAGAAAAACGCATCAAATGCCATTATGCTTCCTCTTCCATTAAAATTCCAAATAGTTCATTGAGTCGGTCTGTGCGACCTAACAAATACAGTGCGCCAAACAAGGTCTCCAAGCCGGTAGCTTTTGCATATTCCTGCGGGCTTGCGGATTTGGGCGCTGCGTGGGTGTGGGTATTTTTCCCGCGTCGGTAGTAACCCTGCTCTTCTTCCGTGAGCAGCGGTTTCAGCTTGTCGGCAAATTTTGCCTGAGTAGGTGCTTTCACCAACTCCACCGTATCCCGATGCAGTTTTAAAACCGTCTTATCGCCGCAGCTTACCAAGAAACTGCGACACATCAATTCATAAACACCGTCACCAATATGGGCAAGCCCCAAGTTCGATACGGAATTTACCTGCTGGGGTGTAAAATTCATTTGCAAAAAGTTCTCCATAAATGCACCACCTTTATATATGAAAGTATGTTAACAGATTTTCAAATGCCTGTCAAAAAATATTTTTCTAAAATTTTTTCAAAAAAGTGTTGACAAAGAAAAATCTGCGTGCTATACTCTAAATGTAAATAAGAATTATTCTCATTTAGAAAGGTCGAGGTGATGTCCATGCAAACAACAAAACATTTCAGAAAGCGAGACACCATTCTCGAATATCTCCGCCACACCAACGCCCATCCCTCTGCGGAAAAGATCTTCACAGACCTGAAAGCGCAGATCCCGGATCTGGCAATGGGCACGGTTTACCGAAACCTATCCTTATTTAAGGAACAGGGCCTTGTGTCCAGTGTGGCAACGGTCCACGGTGTGGAGCGGTTCGACGCAAACACCGACCCCCATGTGCATTTTATCTGTAATGCATGCGACGCGGTAATTGACCTGCACCAGATGCAGATCCCGGAAACCTTGTATGAGACCGCAGAAGGCTGTTGCGGTGGCAAGATTGACGACTACCAAGTTGCTTTTTCCGGCACGTGCCGAGAATGCTTAAAAAGAGGTGAAGCAATATGAAAAAGTTCGTATGTACCGTTTGTGGTTATGTCTATGAAGGTGACGAGCTGCCTGAAGATTACGAATGCCCCTTGTGCAGCGTTGGTCCCGATCAATTCGAAGAAGAGCAATAATTAAAAATTAAAATAAATATAAAACACATTTTGGAGGAATAATTATTATGAAAAAGTTTGTATGTTCTGTTTGTGGTTACGTTCACACCGCTGAAGAGTTGGCTGCTGATTTTGCCTGCCCCGTATGCAAGGTACCTGCTTCCAAGTTTGTTGAGCAGAAGGGCGAACAGAAGTTGGCCGCTGTCCACGAGTACGGCGTTTACGCTCAGACTGTGAAGAACAACCCCGACATCAGCGCAGAGGACAAGAAGTATATCTTCGATCAGCTGATGGCGAACTTCAACGGCGAGTGCAGCGAAGTTGGTATGTACCTGTGCATGGCTCGTATCGCACACCGCGAGGGCTATCCCGAAATCGGTCTGTACTGGGAAAAGGCTGCTTGGGAAGAAGCTGAGCACGCTGCAAAGTTTGCAGAGCTGCTGGGCGAGGACCTGGAGCCCAATATGAAGGCTACCACCAAGGACAACTTGGCTTGGCGTGTGGACTGCGAGTTCGGCGCAACCCAGGGCAAGTTCGATCTGGCTACCTGCGCTAAGAAGAATGGCCTGGATGCTATCCACGACACCGTTCACGAGATGGCTCGCGACGAAGCTCGCCACGGCGTTGCTCTGAAGGGCCTGCTGGAGCGCTACTTCAAGTAATGCAGCTGAAAGATTTTTCCCAGCTTGTTGTCCGTGCCGAGAGGGATTGTGAAGTCTACTGCCCCATTTGTCACAAGGTGGTGCAAGTGAAGGCAGGCGACCCCATTCCCCGGTGCTGCGGCAAGGTGATGGAAGTCCAAAAATAAACATCAAACATACGCTTACCATTCGGCGACCCAATCAGCCGCCCCTTGATAAACGAGTCCGGGCGGAGAACATATCTCCGTCCGGCTTTTTCTTTTGGTGCTTACCAAGAAAGGAGGAAACCCTATGAAAAGAAAATTACCTGTAATACTGGCGCTGCTGCTTGTATTTCTGCTTGCAGGCTGTATGGCCAGCAACAAAACGACCAAACCCACGGAAAATGCCGCTCTGCACGTTTTAACCAAAGAGGAAGCGAAACTGCTTGTGTTTACAGACGCCGGCGTTGTATCTTCCGACGTTGTGGACTTAGAAATAGAGCTGGATGAAGATGACGGCACTGTCTACTACGATTTGGAATTTGATTACCAAGCTTCCGAATACGACTACCGGATAGATGCCCTCAGCGGAAAAATTCTCTATAACAAGGCTGAGCCGAAAGAAACTGTGCCTGCGGCAGTAGAAATACAGCCGACAGAGCAGACACCTGCTGAGACAAAGCCTGCGGAAACCAAACCCGCAGAAACCAAACCCGCGGAAACCAAACCCGCGGAAACCAAACCCGCTGAAACCAAACCCGCTGAAACCAAGCCCGCGGAAACCAAGCCCGCGGAAACCAAACCCGCTGAAACCAAGCCCGCTGAAACCAAGCCCGCAACCACCGCCAAGAAAAAAATTGGCGTAACAAAAGCGAAAAACGCCGCATTTAAGCACGCGAATGTGAAGGCATCTAATGCCTGGGATGTGGAAGTGGATTTGGATACCGAAAAAGGCAAGTTGGTGTATGAGGTGTCCTTTGAAGCGGTTGGTTTTGAATACAACTATGATATTGACGCCTACACCGGCAAGGTTGTCCGGAGCGAAAAAGAATACAGCGACTAATCTTTACTATCGCATATGGGTTTTGCCTGTCTCTCCTCGTTACAGGCAGGGTTTACCGAACAGCCGCACAAACCCGTGCGGCTGTTCATAATTTCTTCATAATCTTCTTGACAGGTTTCCTTTATGCCCCTATAATAAAATTAACACAAGCTCTTGTGTAAATACTTAGAAATGAGGTAATGTTATGAGCGAAGCTACATATTCCGCCCCCGTAGCCCCTGTTGGCAAACTGAAAACAAACCGTGGTCTTTTAAAACTCATTCTTCTTTCCATCATCACCTTTGGCATTTACGGTCTGGTCGTCTGGTCTGCAGTTTCCTCTGACATCAACACTGCTGCCAGCCGCTATGACGGCAAAAAGACTATGCACTTTTTGCTTCTGACCTTTATCGTTGCTCCCATCACTGCAGGTATCGGCGGTCTTGTTTGGTATCACCGCATTTCCAAGCGTATTGGCAATGAGCTTGCCCGTCGCGGCATCGCTTATAGCTTTGGCGCAGGCACTTTCTGGGGCTGGTGCATCCTGGGTTCCTTTATCGGTATCGGACCTCTGGTTTACTGCCATAAGATTTTGAAGGCGATGAACCTGATCGCCGGTCACTATAATATCAACGGTTAATCAGTTATAAAAACCGGAGAGGCTTGCCCCTCCTGTTTTTATAACTGTATTACTGATAAACATACAAAGTGCCTTCCGCTCGCAGAACATTTACAATCCGATAGACAATTTCTTCTTGCACCGTGCCATCCTCAATATCGCCTTGCCATTGATAACCGATACCACACACTCCGGTAGCAGGGTACTCCGGTGCTTCGTAATAAACGGAATCGGTGAATGTGTTGGTGTGAATGACATTTTTTCCGGAACTGGGAGCTTTTTCCTCTCCCAAAGCAAAGGTGCCTGCAGTAAAATCGTAGGTTACATCGGCAAAATATGGCTGTTGCTCCACTTCAAAGGCGACGCTGGTTGGGCAATTGGGGTCATCCAACACCATTTTATAGCCTTCTTTTAAGCAGAAGCCAATACTTCCGTTAATGTGTGTGATCTCGTCAAAATCATTGTAGTAGTAACTATAATCATCACCAAACGTGAAATATTCGCTCCAGTTTTCCGTTGTAATAATAATTTCACGGATACCTTTATTGGCATTTTCCGCCTTTACAACTTCTTTCTCCATTTGTTTAATCACATCGATTGCAATATCATACTCGCCGGTCTTCAGATATTCAATAATATTCTCGTATTGCGATTGATTTGGGTCGGTGGTTGTGCCTTGCGTTGTCTCGAAAGCAGCAGGCTCGGGTCTTCCACAGGCCGCAAAAGTAAAGAGAGTTGCAACAAGCAATATCAGTGCGATCGTTTTTTTCATTGGAAAAACCTCCGTTTTTCTTTCATTATACAAAAAAGATATGGGAAGGTCAAGTTTAGATGGCAAGAGGACGGTCTGCTATCCCCGGCACAAGCAGGATTGTGATACCGTCTTATTTCGCCGGAGAGGCTTGCCTCTGCTTTTTTTCTGTGTTAAAATAGGTATAAGTGAGGTGCTTTTTATGAAAATCAAAACTTATATTGCCCCCTCTGCGGTGGTTACCGGTGAGGTAAGGCTGGAAAACAATGTAAATATCTGGCACGGAGCCGTACTTCGCGGCGACAGCGGACGGATTTTTGTGGGGGAAAACTCCAACATTCAGGATAACTGCGTGCTCCACGAGGAAACCTCCGTAGGTAAAAACTGCACTGTCGGTCACGGAGCCATCTTGCACGGCTGTACCATTGGCAACAACTGCCTTGTGGGAATGGGCGCCATTGTGTTAAACGGCGCAGTCATTGGGGAAAACTGTATGATTGGCGCGGGCGCGCTGGTCACCGGCAAAATGAACGCCCCTGCAGGCTCCTTGATTTTGGGCAATCCCGCTACGGTGGTCAAGCCTTTAACCGCAGAACAAATCGACTATATCCGCAAGGATGCGGAAAATTATGTAAACCTCGCAAAAGAAGCTTTTGACTAACCCACCTGATAAGAATACCACCGCCTTTGTGTAAAAGGCGGTGGTATTTTTATACTTCTGGTAAAATACGAGACCAGTCAAAAAGCTCGCCCGGGTCGTTCTTCTTGGGGCTAAACTGGTCGTGACCGATCACGTGGTCTCTGTCCAAAGGAATTGCGTGCCGCTGGCAAATATCCGCCACCAAATCCTTCAGCGCCGCATATTGGGCGTCGGTGTAGCCGATATGTTCTTTCGGCAGCTTGTTATATTCACTTTTGTGCAGATAGCCGGACATTTCCTCATAAGTGCCCATCGCCATAATCTCAATGCCGATGGAATACTTGTTCATTTTGTTGGTGTATTTCTCGTCATCCAGCCAGGTGCCGTAACCTGCGTGCCAGGCGGAGCGGTCCTCGGGGATATAGCAGAAAACATTGCCCTCTCTGTCCACCATATAATGCACGCTGACTTCTGCGTCGATAAAAGTCTGCCGCACATATTCGTGATTGTAGGGATCATCGGGATGATTGACCACCGCGCTGCAAAAATGCAGCATCACATATTCCGGCGGATATTCCTGCTCCCAGGAAAAATCCGTCACTTCTCCCAGGAAATACTCCGTTGCGCCGGGATACACGGTTACCGGCGTCGGTACTGTTGTTTCCTCGGTGGTTTCCTGCGTGGTTTGTACTTGTGCGGTTTCCGTTAAGTCTGCCATAGCCTCTTCCGCAGGTGCTTGCCTGCAGCCCCACAGAAACAGCAGGGAAAATGCCAGTAAAACAATTCTCTTTTTCATCTTATTTATCCTATCTTTTTCAGCACCAAAGCCGTGCGGCTGGGCAAATACAAAAGCACGCCGTTTTTACCGTCCTGCACGGTGGTTTCATATTCTGCGTGGTAAATTCTGCCTTGCCCGCCAAAGCAGTAATCGTCTGTGGCAAACACCACCTGATACCTGCCCTCCTGCGGCACCGGTACAAAATAGCCTTCGTAGGAATTGTTCGGATGCAGGTTAAAGGCAAACACACCCTGCCCCTTTTGGTAAATCAGGGTTTTTGCCCCGTTGTCCAGCCAAAGCTGGTTGGCAGAGCTGCGCAGCAGGCGAAGGGATTTTGCCATTTTTACCATTTCTTTTTCAAAGCGTAGCAAATATTCGTATTTCAGCGCAGGGCTTTCTGCCAAGGACCATTGCCGGCGGCAGTAATGGTAACTCCAGCCGTTGCCCTCTCTGGGAAAATCAATCCACTCCGGATGTCCAAATTCATTGCCCATAAAGGTCAGATATCCACTGCCGCCCAGACTCATTGCGAGCAACCGGATAAGCTTGTGCAGCGCCATACCCCGGGCTATCACCAAATTTTGGTCATCCTTGCCCATATGGTAGTACATTTCCTGGTCGCACAGCCGGAACATCAGGGTCTTATCACCCACCAGTGCCTGGTCGTGGGACTCGCAATATCCAATCACCTTTTCTTTGGGTCTGCGCTGGGTCAGTTCAAAATACAGATGCCCCAAATCCCAATGTTCATCGGGAATTTCTTTCAGAATCTTAATCCACATATCCGGCTGACCCATTGCCAGTCGGTAGTCAAATCCGATGCCTCCGTCCTGGATAGGCAGGCACATTCCGGGCATTGCAGACATATCCTCGGCAATTAAAATTGCGTGGGGGCATACCTCCCGCACCAGTTCCGTTGCCAGCTGCAAATACGTCACTGCCTCGGTGTCGGTATTCATAGAAAAATACCGGTCATAGCAGTCAAAGCTGGAGCCCAATCCGTGATTGAGATAGAGCATAGAGGTCACACCGTCAAACCGGAAACCGTCAAAATGATATTCCTCCAGCCAGTATTTCAGGTTGGAAAGCAAAAAGTGGAGCACTTCATTTTTGCCGTAGTCAAAGCATTTTGTGCCCCAGGCGGAATGGTCTCCACGGGGTCCTTGATGAAAATACTGACAATCGCTGCCGTCAAATTCGTTGATACCCTCCCGGGTATTGCTGCAGGCGTGGGAATGGACCACATCCAAAAGCACGGCAATCCCCATTTCGTGGGCGGTGTTAATCAGCGCTTTTAATTCCTCCGGCACACCAAAACGGGAAGAGGGTGCAAAAAAGTTTGTTACCTGATAACCAAAGGAGGCATAATAGGGATGCTCCATAACCGCCATAATCTGGATGGTGTTATAGCCCAGCTTCTTAATTCTGGGCAGGATATTTTGCCGAAATTCTTCGTAGGAGCCGACCTTGCCTTCTTCCTGCGCCATACCAATGTGGCACTCATAAATAAACAGCTCTTTTTTCGGCTTAAAGTTCTGATCTTTCCACAAAAAAGGTCTTTCCTCACGAAGAACGCCGTTCCAGGTTCCGTTTTCTTCCTGGCATACATAGCGGATATACACCGGTATCCGCTCTAATTCCTGAGAGCCGGACACCACAATCGTCATCACGCGGCTGCCATCTTGTAAATCCGGCAACACTGCCTCAAACACGCCGTTTGCAAGTTTTGTCATGGGATGGGCATACCTGTCCCAGGCACAAAAATCGCCGGTGATATAAAGCTTCTCTGCCGCCGGTGCCCACTCCCGGTAGACCCAGCCGGTTTCCGTCTTGTGGAAGCCGAAATAATGGTGGGCATTGGCAAAATCACTGAGGCTCTGCCCTTCAGACAAAAGCTCTGCTTTTTTCTTTTCGTAATTTTCTCTGCGCAAGTCAAAATCCTTGGCAAAGGGCTTCAAATAGGGGTCAATTTTCAAAATCTTATGCTGCATACGTATTCCTCCCCTAAAAATCTTACCTTTATTTTACCCCGCCAAAATTACTTCGTCAATCCCAACAAGAAAAAACAGGCGTTTTGAACGCCTGTTTATGTTTTCTTAATGAACTTTTCTTTGCACTTGGGGCAGGTAATGGAGATTTTACCCTTTCCCCGGGGCACGCGAACAGTCTGCCGGCAACGGGGGCAGGCATAATACCGATGCTCTCTATCCTTGATTTTTTCCACAAACCGCAGATATTTCCGGTTCTCTTCATACCGCTTATAGGTGTTGCGGGAGAGCATACGGAAAATTGCCAAGCCCATACACACATAAGAAAGCATCGTTAAAATCCAGTTTACAAGCGGCGCACGCAGGAGCATAGAAATCACACAAGCAACCACACCGACCACCAAAATTGCCGTATTTAATTTGTCTGTGCCATACCGCCCCTGCATAAAATGCCGAAAGCCCATACCCAAGCGGGCAGAAAAATTACGAAACCAGTTTCCCATAAAAACGCACCTTTATTGATTTTATAAACCTATTATATTGCAAAAGGCAAGGATTTCAACCGCTTTTTCACTTTGTTTACGGATTGTTAACGAAAAATGCTCCAACCCGCAAGCTGGAGCATTCTACTATTCATCATATTCCTGCATTACCGGCGTCACAATGGGTGTACCGTCCCGGTTCAGGAGCGGGGTCAGCCCACCGCCGTAGCCGCTGCTGGCATACAGATAATTCACGCCGGTCTGCCGGTCCACAAAAATCGTGGTGCTGGGCATAATAAATCCGCCGCTCTCTGTTTTTATCTTAATAAACCGGTTTTCTTTCTTTGCCATTGTCTCCTCCCGCCTTTCTGGAAGCTTTCTTGTTTTTATCATAACAAAAACCTTTTTTGCCGTCAAATAATTTTTTGCAAACGGTTGCACCTTATGAAAATTTGGTGTATAATTTATCTGTAAAAATTTGGGCTGTGCGCCCGTATTGGAGGAAAAAATTATGTTTAATGCAATGATTGAGACTTTGAAAGCCAATCCCCGCAAAATCGTCTTCACCGAGGGTCACGATGCCCGTATTCTGGAAGCCACTGCCCGCCTGAACGAGGGCAAGTTCCTGACCCCCATTCTCATCGGTAATGTAGAAGAGGTCAAGGCAAATGCTGCCAAGGGCGGCTTCAACATCGAGGGCGTAGAAATCATCGACCCCGCCACCTACCCCGAAATGGACGCAATGGTAGAGAAGATGGTAGAGCTGCGTAAGGGCAAGATGTCCGCAGAGGATTGCCACAAGGCACTTTTGAAGGGCAACTATTTCGGCACGATGCTGGTAAAGATGGGTTATGCTGACTCCCTGCTGGGCGGCGCCACCTACTCCACCGCTGACACTGTCCGTCCCGCTCTGCAGCTGGTCAAGACCAAGAAGGGCGCAAACTTAGTTTCTTCCTGCTTCATTATGGTCCGCGGCGACGAGAAAATCGCAATGGGCGACTGCGCAATCAATCTCAGCTACGAAGACAGTGTGGACAAGGAAGGCAACGTCACCGTTACTGCCGCCCGCAAGCTGGCAGAGGTTGCTATCGAGACCGCTAAGACCGCTAAGGTCTTCGGCATCGACCCCAAGGTTGCTATGCTGAGCTTCTCCACCAACGGCTCCGGCAAAGGCGGCACTGTGCAGCTGAGCCACGATGCAACCGCCGTTGCCAAGGAAATGGATCCCGAGCTGATGATCGACGGCGAAATGCAGTTTGACGCTGCTGTTGCTCCCGAGGTCGGTCAGCTGAAGTTCCCCGGCTCCCCCGTTGCCGGCTATGCCAACACCTTCATCTTCCCCTGCATCGAAGCCGGTAACATCGGCTACAAGATTGCCCAGCGTTTGGGCGGTTACGAGGCTTACGGCCCCATCCTGCAGGGCCTGGCAGCACCCATCAATGACCTCAGCCGCGGCTGTAACGCAGACGAGGTCTACAAGATGGCAATTATCACCGCTGCACTGGTGTAATTTCAGTAAAAAATAACCCAAAACGAGGTTGCTTCGGCAGCCTCGTTTTTTTATGGAAAAACCGTTGCAAATTCTCAAGTTTTTTCCACAACCCTTGTGGAAAATTTTACTTGTTTTTTTCTTAAAAATGTGCTAAAATTTAGGGTGAACAACTATACCCTTTTTCAGGCTTAAAAACAGATGAAAGGAGCCGATTTTTATGCTGTCCTCTGCCTATGTTTGGGCGAAAGTTTTGAATTTTTTGGAAGAACACATGGATGCAGTTACCGTCTCCACCTGGTTCGATGATGTGGAGATTGTAGAGCTGAACGAAGAGCAGCTGGTTATCTATTCTCCCCTGGAATTTCACCGGGAAATTATTGTCAGCCGGTATGCCGGTCACATTCAGGACGCTTTAAAAGAAATTTTCAACTCCGATGCCAAGCTGATTGTTTTTGGCACGGAAGAACTGGAGGCTTACAAGAGCAAGGGTGTAAAAAAATCCTCTATGGATTTTAATCCCCAGTTCACCTTCGATAACTTTGTGGTAGGTCCGTCCAACCGGTTTGCCCACGGCGCAGCCATTGCCGTCAGCAACAACCCCGGTCAAAGCTACAACCCCCTGTTTATTTACGGTCCTCCCGGTATCGGCAAAACCCACTTGCTTTACGCCATTGCCAATGAAATCCGCAAAAGCAATCCCAATGCAAACGTGGTATATATCAAGGGCGACCAATTCACCAACGAGCTGATTTCCGCCATTCAAAGCGGTAAGAATATTGAATTCCGCAACAAATATCGGGAAGCCGATTTGTTTCTCATCGACGATATTCAGTTTATTGCCGGCAAGGAGTCCACACAGGAAGAATTCTTCCACACCTTTAATAAGCTCTATGAAGCACACAAGCAAATTGTGATGTCCTCTGGCCGGAAGCCCGCCGATATGAACACCTTAGAAGACCGTCTGCGTACCCGTTTTGAATGGGGACTTTTGGCTGATATCCAGCCGCCGGACTACGAAACCCGTATGGCCATCATTAAAAACAAAGCCCTTTCCCTGGCGCTGGAGTTAAGCGTGGAAATTTGCGATTATATTGCAAAAAATGTCACCAACAATGTACGGCAGATTGAAGGCACTGTGAAAAAGCTGCGCGCCTATGTAGACCTCAATGCCATGGAGATGACGCTGGAAAATGTTTCCCGTGTGATTGCTGATATGTACAAGGGCGAAAACAACACCTTGCCCACACCGAGCCTCATTATCAATCAGGTTTGCAAGTTCTATTCCATTGACGAGTCTATTTTGCGGGGCACGCTTCGCAACAAAGGCACAGCAGAAGCCCGGCAGGTTGCCATTTATCTCATTCGCAAGCTGACAAACCTCAGCACCACGGAAATCGGCAAGGAATTTGACAAAGACCACACCACCATTATGCACTCGATTAACAAAGTGGAGGCTATGCTGAAATCCGGTGATGACAACCTGAAAAATCACATTCGGGATATCACTGCAAATGTCAATTCCTCCCTGTAATTTTTTCCACAGGTGCTGTGGAAAGTGGAAAACTTTTTTGTGGAAAACTTTCCTTCCTTTTTCTTTCTACAAAGCCTGTGTAAAAGTTCTGTTTTTCAACAACCGTCCTGTGGAAAAAAATCTGTTCTTTCCCTAAGAAAAAACGGATTTTCCACAAGACAAACCCTCTACTGCTATTATTACTACCTAAATCTATTTATTTTTATATTTTATTTTATATATTTACAAAAAAGGAGTGTATCCTATGCGTTTTACCTGTGAAAAAAGTATGTTGCTAAACGGCCTGAACATTACAGGACGAACCGTTGCGCAAAAAAGTGCCCTTTCTGTATTGGAGGGTATTTTGTGCCGGGCAGGAAACGGACTGAGTTTAACCGGCTTTAATATGGAAACTGCCATCACCTACCAAATTGATGCAGATGTTTCGGATATGGGAACCTGCGTTTTGCCGGCAAAGCTGTTTTCCGATATTATCCGACGTTTGCCGGAAGGACCTGTGACGGTGGTTGTGGATGAAAACTACAAGGTTTCCATCCGCGCCGGATACGCTTCCTTCTCCATTTCTGCAGAAAATGCGGAGGATTATCCCGAGCTTCCGGATGTGGGAAGCGGAAAGAACATTATGATTCCCCAGAACGCGCTGAAAAACCTGATTTCCGGCACCATTTTCTCTGTTTCCGAAAATCAGGGCAGACCCATCCATACCGGCGTGAAATTTGAGGTGGAGGATACCGCCATTTCTGCCATTGCTGTAGACGGTTTCCGTCTTGCCCGCCGTACCTATCACACCGAAAACCCCACCGGCAGAAAGCTCTCCTTTGTGGTTCCTGCCCAGGGTCTGAAAGAAGTGGAAAAAATCCTGCAGGACACCGAGGAACAGGCCTTCTTCACCTTAGGTGAAAAGCACATTTTGTTCACCCTTGGGGATGCCACCTTGATTAGCCGCCTGCTGGAAGGTCAATTTTTGGATTGGCGGAGAGTGGTTCCCACCAACTGCCCTGTGAAGCTTACTGCCAATGTTGGGGAACTGACCTCCTCCATTGAGCGCGTGGGTCTGATTGTCTCTGAAAAATATAAGAGCCCTGTGCGGTGCGTATTCTCCGACCAGGTTGTGCTGTTAAAGACCAATACCACCATCGGTGCAGCGGAAGACCGCTGCAGCCTGGCAGGTGACGGAAAAGAGCTGGAAATCGGCTTTAATGTGCGTTATCTGTGCGATGCCTTGCGGGCAGTACCCAGCGATGAGGTGGTTTTGGAGCTGACCAACGGCTTAAGCCCCATTGTGTTAACACCGGTGGATGACAAGCAGGATTTCTCCTATATGGTCCTGCCTGTGCGCATTACTACCTGAGGAACAGAAAATGGATAAGAAAACTGTAATTGTTATCGGAACGGAATTTATTAAGCTGGAAGCAGCTTTGAAGTATGCCAACGCGGTGGAATCCGGCGGAATGGCAAAGGCTGTGATTCAGGATGGACTGGTGTTCGTCAATGGTGAGGTTTGCACAATGCGGGGCAAAAAGCTCTACCCCGGCGACCAAATCACCTATGACGGAACCATATATTTGATTAGTATTCATGAAGCTAAATAATATAAATCTGCGTGATTTTCGCAATTACAAGCAGCTTACACTGGATTTTGATGCCGGTGTCAATCTGATTGTTGGCGACAATGCCCAGGGAAAAACCAATTTGTTGGAGGCCGTGATTTATTTGGGAAGCGGAAAAAGCTTTCGCACCCAAAAAAATGCAGAGCTGATACAGTTTGGCGCAGAGTTTTCCGACTTGGAAGGCAGCGTTTATTCCCAAGAGCGGGAACAATCTTTGCGGTGGGTGCTGTTTCCCGGAAGCCGCCCGCGGCAACTGTTTCTGAACGGCGTAAAGAAGAAAACCGCCGGTGAAATCTCCGGTATTTTGCAAACGGTCTTATTCTGCCCCGAGGATTTAATGGTGCTGAAAACCGGCGCATCCGCCCGGCGGAAGATGACGGACAACTGCCTGTGCCAGCTTCGCCCCAACTACGAAGCGGCGCTGACGGAATACACCCGTATTTTGGAGCAAAAAAGCAGAATTTTGAAAGACCGCTATGAAAATCCCGCACTTATGGAAATTTTGCCGGAGTATAACACCCGGCTTTGTCAGGTGGGCGCTCTGCTGATTTCCTACCGCGCCCGTTATTATGAAGGTCTTGCAAAAAATGCCGGGGTATATCACGAAAAGTTTTCCGGTGGAAAGGAAGAATTTTCCCTTACCTATAGGACAGTTTCCACGGTGACAGACCCCTTCGCGCCCACGGAAATTTTAGTGGGACAGCTGCAGGAGCATTTGCAAAGCCACTATGTGGCAGAGCTGGAAAGCGGGCAATGCCTGACAGGTCCCCATAAAGATGACTTTGATGTGACCCTTTCCGGGCTGTCTTTAAAATCCTATGGCTCGCAAGGGCAGGTGCGCACCAGCGCTATCAGCCTGAAGCTTGCCCAGCGGGAACTGATGGCAAACCAAACCGGGGAAATCCCCATACTTTTATTGGACGATGTCCTGTCCGAATTAGACCCGGGTCGGCAGGAATTTGTGCTCAACCAAATTACCGACGGGCAGGTATTTATCACCTGCTGCGAACCGGGAAGATTTACAAAATTAGGAAAAACCATTGAGATTCGCCAAGGCGAAGTTAAGGAGGACTACGATGTCTGACGAAACAAAAGTAACACAGGAATATGGCGGTGAACAAATCCAGGTTTTGGAAGGCCTGGAAGCTGTTCGCAAACGCCCCGGTATGTATATCGGCTCTACCTCTTCCTCCGGTCTGCACCATCTGGTGTATGAAATTGTGGATAACTCCATCGACGAGGCATTGGCAGGCTATTGTAAGCATATCACCGTGACCATCAACCCCGGCAACTCCATCACCGTCACCGATGACGGTCGTGGTATTCCGGTAGATATCCAACCCCAGACCGGCAAGCCCGCTTTGGAGGTTGTGTTTACTGTGCTTCATGCCGGCGGTAAGTTTGGCGGTGGCGGCTATAAGGTCTCCGGCGGTCTGCACGGCGTGGGCGCGTCTGTTGTCAATGCCCTGTCTGAATGGCTTACTGCCCGTGTTTACAAAAACGGTAAGATTTACGAAATGAAATTTGCCCGGGGCAATATCACCCAGGAAATGAAAATCGTGGGTGAGACCGACAAAACCGGTACGGAGGTCACCTTCCAGCCTGACCCGGAGATGTTTGATGATGTGGTTTACAGCTATGAAACCCTCCACGAGCGTATGCGGGAGGAGGCATTCCTCAACGCCGGTCTTTCCATCACCATCACCGATGCCCGGGAAGAAGAAATTCAGACGGAAACCATGTGCTATGAGGGCGGCATCCGGGAGTTTGTGGAGTTTACCAACAAGAAAAAGACGGTTATTCACACAGATATCATCTATATGAGCGGCTCCAAGGATGATGCCAGTGCAGAAATCGCTATCCAGTATAACGATAACTATAATGAAACCATCCAGTCTTTTGCCAACGATGTGCGCACCCCCGAAGGCGGTATGCACGAGACCGGCTTTAAGACGGCGCTGACCCGTGTGCTCAATGCCTACGGCACAAAGGTGGGCATTATCAAGGGCGATGATAAGGTCTCCGGTGAGGATTGCCGTGAGGGTATTTCCGCCATTATTTCTGTCAAGCTCACCGATGCCCAGTTTGAAGGTCAGACCAAGGCAAAGTTAGGCAACGCCTACATCCGCACCTTGGTGGAGCAGATTATGGGCGACCAGCTGACCACCTACTTTGAAGAACATCCTGCCACCGCCAAAATCATCTTGGAAAAGGCAATGATGGCAAACAGAGCGCGGGAAGCTGCCCGCCGTGCAAGAGACAATGCCCGCCGCAAAACCGGCCTTGAGTCCGGCGGTATGCCGGATAAGCTGCAGGACTGCAACGAAAAAGACCCCGCCCTGTGCGAACTGTACATCGTCGAGGGTGACTCCGCTGCAGGCTCTGCCATTCAGGGCAGAGACTCCCGCTTCCAGGCAATTTTGGCAATGTGGGGTAAAATGCTGAACGTAGAAAAGGCCCGTGCCGATAAAATTTACGGCAACGATAAGCTTTCTCCCCTGATTATTGCTCTCGGTGGCGGTATCGGTGAAGATTTTAACTTAGAAAAACTTCGCTATCACAAAATTGTCATTATGTCCGATGCAGACGTGGACGGTGCCCATATCCGCACACTGCTGCTGACCTTCTTCTTCCGCTATATGCGTCCGCTGATTGAAAACGGCTTTGTCTACTCTGCCGTGCCGCCTCTTTACAAGTTAAAGCGGGGCAAGACAGAGCGGGTGGCATACTCCGATGAAGAAAGAGATTTGGTTTCTGCAGAGCTTCGCGGTGAAACCGGCGCTAAAGTGGAAATCAGCCGCTTTAAGGGCCTGGGTGAAATGGATGCCGAGGAATTGTGGGATACCACAATGGACCCGGAAAAACGCACCCTGCGCCGGATTACCTTAGACGATGCCCGCAAGGCTGACGAAATTTTCACGGTACTGATGGGCGAACAGGTAGAGCCCCGTAAGGAATGGATTGAGCGTAACGCAAAGTACGCTATCAACATTGATATTTGATTGGAGGTGACGCAAATTGGCAAAGCATAACCGCAATTATAAGCCGGAAGATATTATGTTTCCGGATCAGGCGATTACCACTTCTAACCTTGTGGATGAAATGGAGCGGTCTTACATCGAATACGCAATGAGCGTCATCGTAGGCCGTGCCCTTCCGGACGTGCGTGACGGTTTGAAGCCGGTCCACCGCCGTATCCTCTACACAATGTACGAGAGCGGTCTGACCTCTGATAAGCCTTTTAAAAAGTCCGCTACCTGTGTTGGTGATGTGCTTGGTAAGTACCACCCCCACGGTGACGGCTCTGTGTATGATGCTATGGTGCGTCTGGCGCAGAATTTCTCTATGCGTTATAAGCTGGTGGACGGCCATGGTAACTTCGGCTCTGTGGATGGCGACCCCCCGGCTGCTTACCGTTACACCGAGGCAAGACTGTCGAAGTTAAGTAACCAGATGCTGCGGGACATCGACAAGGAAACTGTCAATTGGGACCCCAACTTTGACGAAAGCCGAAAAGAACCCCGTGTGCTGCCCAGCCGATTCCCCAACCTGCTGGTAAACGGCTCCTCCGGTATTGCCGTTGGTATGGCGACCAACATTCCCCCCCATAACCTGACGGAAGTCATCAACGCCTGTTTGGCAGTGCTGGACGATCCGGAAGTGTCGATGATTGAGCTGATGGAGCATATTTCCGGTCCGGACTTCCCCACCGGCGGCGTGATTATGGGCAAAAGCGGTATCCGCGCTGCCTACGCCACCGGTCGTGGCAAGGTGGTGGTCCGCGCCCGTACGGAATTTGAGGAATTTGCCGGTGACCGTACCCGGATTATCGTGACAGAGCTGCCCTATCAGGTCAACAAGCGGCAGCTGATTAAAAACATTGCCGAGCAGGTGAAAGACCGCCGCTTGGAGAATATTTCCGACCTGCGTGACGAAACTGACCGTAAGGGTATGCGTATTGTTATTGAGCTGAGCAAAACGGCAAATCCCCAGGTGGTGCTGAACAATCTGTTTAAGCAAACGGCGCTGCAAAGTAGTTTTGGCATTATTATGCTGGCACTGGTGGATGACCAGAAGCAGCCCCGCATTCTGTCTTTGCGGCAGATTATTGATGAATATCTGACCTATCAGATGGAAGTGCTGACCCGCCGTACCCAGTATGACCTGCGCAAAGCTATGGAGCGGGCGCACCTGTTGGAGGGTCTGCTGATTGCCCAGGATAACATTGACGAGGTCATTCGCATTATCCGCAGCGCCTATGACGATGCCAAGGAGCGGCTGTGTGCGCGTTTTGGTCTGACAGATGTGCAGGCGCAGGCAATCCTGGATATGCGCCTGAAGGCATTGCAGGGTCTTGACAGAGAAAAATTGCAGGCAGAATACGATGAGCTGCAAGAAAAAATTGCATATTATAACGATTTGCTGGCAAATCCGGAGAAGCTTAAGGGCGTTCTCAAGGAGGAGCTGACGGAAATTCGGGATAAGTTCGGTGACGAACGCAAGACCGAGATTCAGGAAATCGAGGACGAAATTGACATTGAAGACCTGATTGAGGAAGAGCAGTGCGTGTTCACCATTTCCAATCAGGGCTATGTCAAGCGTATGCCTGCGGATATTTACCGTACCCAGAGCAGAGGCGGCCGCGGCGTCAACGCCCAAAACCTGAAGGATGAGGACTATGTGAAGAGTCTGTATGTGGCATCTACCCACGACCATTTGCTGTTCTTTACAGATAAGGGTCGCGTGCATCACCGCAAGGGCTATCAAATTCCCGAGGCAGGCAGAACTGCCCGGGGTACGGCTATGGTCAATGTGCTGCCCCTGGAGCAGGATGAAAAGGTGACCGCTTTGGTGGTAACCCGGGAATTCCACGAGGATGAATACCTGATGATGGTCACCCGCAAGGGTACGGTCAAGCGCATTCCCTTCATTGCCCTGAACACCCGTCGGAAAACCGGTATCCGCGCCATCACCTTGGACGAAGGTGACCAGCTGATCAACGTTATCCGCACCAATGGCGACGATAACATCATTTTGGCAACCCGCGACGGTATGGCTATCTGCTATAACGAAAACGATGTGCGGCCTATGGGCCGTGACGCAGCCGGCGTTCGCGGAATTATGTTAACTGGTGACGATGTGGTCATCGGTGCAGAAAAGGTGGAAGAGGGCAAGACCTTGCTGACAGTCACGGAAAATGGCTTCGGTAAGCGCACTGAGCTGCCCGAGTACCTGCGTACCGGTCCGGACGGGGAGAAAATCCCCCAGAGCCGTGGCGGTAAGGGTCTTAAGAACTACAACATCACACCCAAAACCGGCAAGGTTGCCGGCTGCCGTGTGGTCAGCGACACCGATGATGTTATGCTCATTGAAAATGGCGGCGTGATTATCCGCGTGCCGGCTTCCAGCATCAATGTATATAAGCGTGATGTGCAGGGCGTGATTATTATGCGCATTGAAGAGGGCAACAAGTTAGTGTCTTTGGAGCGTGTGGAAGCCATTGAAGAAGAGGAAGTGCAGGCGTGAAAACCGTAACACTTTATACCGACGGCGCCTGTTCCGGTAACCCCGGACCCGGCGGCTGGGGCGCAATCTTAGAGTATAATGGCATAGAAAAGGAACTTTCCGGCGGCGAAGAAAGCACCACCAACAACCGTATGGAGCTGATTGCGGTGATTTCCGGCCTGCAGGCGCTGAAAGTGCCTTGCATTGTGGAACTGTATTCCGATAGCAAGTACGTCATTGACGGACTTTCCAAGGGCTGGGCAGAGGGCTGCAAGAAAAACGGTTGGCGAAAAGCCGATAAAAAGCCTGCCCTGAACCCGGATTTGTGGGAGAAGCTGCTTGATTTGGTAAGTCAGCACGAAGTGCACTACCATTGGGTCAAGGGTCACGCCGAAAACCCCAAAAACAACAGATGTGATGCGCTTGCAGTAGCAGAAACAAAAAAATATCAATAAGGTATGATTTTGGGGAGGGTTAAAACCCTCCCCAAAAAGTAAAGTCTTCCGTTTTTGTCATTGCGAGGGCGACTTGTCGCCCGTGGCAATCTAAAATTCTTATGAATTATTATGTATATTTTCTGACAAATAAGAACAATCGTGTGCTATATGTGGGCGTTACAAATGATTTGGTCCGAAGAATTTATGAACATAAAAATCATTTGGACGAAAAAAGCTTTACTGCAAAATATAAAGCTACCAAATTGGTTTATTTTGAGGAAACAACGGATGTCATAGCTGCCATAGAACGGGAAAAGCAGATTAAAAGCTGGAATAGAGACAGAAAGAATGCTTTGGTTGATAAAATGAACCCTAAGTGGGAGGATTTGTATCCTTCTATGATAAATTAACCAAGAGATTGCCACGCCGGTTTTCAACCGGCTCGCAATGACAAAGGGTGCTGAAAAGGAGGGCAACACTTGTATCTATCCATTGGAAATGATTTGGCGGTGCGGGAAAGCGCCATTATCGGCATCTTCGATATGGACAATACCAGCACTTCCAAGCGAACGCGGGAGTTTTTAAATAAGGCAGAGCAGGAAGGACAAGTGGTTCCCTGTGACGATTTGCCCAAAAGCTTTATTCTCACCGCAGAATACGGCTTACACCGCGTCCATTTAACTTCCCTTTCTTCGGCAACATTAGAAAAACGACTGAAATAGCAAAACGCGACCTTCTTTCGAAGGTCGCGTTTCCTATTTATATGGTAAAAATCAAGTATCTAAATGCCAGCCGAAGTCGCCGTGGTAGATCATTTGTTTCGTCATACCGCCGTCGATGCAAATATTCTCACCGGTGATAAATCCTGCCTTATCCGAGGCAAGATACAGCACCATATTCACAATATCCATAGGGTTTCCCACCCGTCCTGCCGGTTGCTGCGTCGCATCCGGGCCGGAATATTCCGTAAAATCTGTGTCGATCCAGCCGGGGGAAATGGAATTGACCCGGACTTTCCCGGACAAGGTGACTGCCAGAGCATGGGTCAGGGCAGAGATGCCGCCCTTTGCCGCGGTGTAGCTTTCCGTGTTGGGCTGGCTCATCCGGTCGCGGGAGGAAGATATGTTAATAATGGACGCGCCTTGGGAAAAATAGGGCGCAAAGAGCTTTGTCAGATAGTAGGGCGCGGTAACGCCTACCTGCAGCGCATAGTTAAAATCCGCATAACTGCAGGCATCCAGACCACCCTTTGTCATCATAGCATTATTGACAAGAACATCTACTTTTCCGTATTCGGCAATCACCTTGCTTGCAAAAGCATCTAAAACAGATTGCTCTGCAAGATCGCCTTGAAAATAGCAGCCTTCCAGCAGATCAATGTCGCAAACAATGGCACCTTGCATTTTAAATTCCTGACAAATGTGGTAGCCGATGCCCTTGGCACCACCGGTCACCACGACAACCTTACCTGTAAAATCACTCATAATAATCCTCCTGTGGGAGTTGTTTGTTAGAAACAGGCGCGCTGGGCGGAACGGTCCAGCGGTTCAGCGCTTTTTCCATCCAAACGATGCCGTGCCAAGCGCCAAGCTTATAGCCACAGTTGGGCATAGTTGCGGTATGGCGGTAACCCACCGCCTGATGAAAAGCAATGGAGTCTTCGTTGGCGGTGGTAATAATGGCATAGACTTTTTTATAACCCTGTTTCTGCAGAAACTGCTCCAGTGCAGCATATAGCTTTCTGCCGATGCCTCTGCCCCAGGCATCCGGGCAAAGATAAATCGAGGCTTCTGCGCTCCACTGAAATGCCGCCCGTTCAAAGGGCAAGCTTCCGTAAGCATAGCCGAGAATTTCTCCGTTTTCCTCCCAAACCAGCCAGGGGAATTTGGCGGTAATTTCCAAAAACCGCGCGGTAAAGGCCTCTAAAGAGGGAACTTCGTATTCAAAGCTGACCGCCGTGTTTTTCACATACGGTGCATAAATTTCTAAAATGCGGGGCAAATCCTGTGCCGTTGCCTGCCGTATTGCCATAAAACCACATCCCCCATTATTCTGCAAAATCTTCCAAAAACACGCCCACGGAGCGGGTCATCTCCCGGGAGAAGTCAGAATTATATTTGCGGTTGCAAAATGCCTGTATCCATTCTTCAAAGGTGCGTTCACCGGTTTTCACGGAAAGCATTTGTTTCAGTTCTTCCTTATCCATATCCCGATAGCCGTTTTCGTGGACAATGTGGCGCATTTCCGAACGGGGCGGCTTTGGGCGCTCCAACTGTTGGGTTGTGGGATAGCCGAAAACCAGCATGGCAGCAGGGAACACATAGGGCGGCAGAGAAAGAATTTGCCGCTGCTGCTCCGCATTTTCCATAATGTCGCCAATGTAGCAGGAGCCGATGCCCAGACTTTGGGCAGCAACCACCGCGTTCTGCGCGGCAATATTGGTATCACTGATTGCCAGCAGCAGGTCGCCCACGCCGGGCTTTCTGGGCGTGCAGCCATATTCCAAAAAGGCGTGATACCACTTGCGGCAATCGGCGCAGAACACAAGCACCAGCGGTGCGGAGGCAATAAAGGGCTGATGGTCGCAGCTTTCTGCCAGCTGCGCTTTCAGCTTGGGGTCGGTCACTTGAATAATGGTGTAAAGCTGCTGATTGCCTGCGGTGGGGGCATTGACTGCCGCGGTCAAAATGGCAGACACTTCTTCCTGCGGGATGGGTTTGTCGGCAAACACCCGCACGGATTTTCTTTCTTTGAGTTGTTGTATGACTTGGTTCATATATTTCTCCTTCGGCAAATGCGCAATTATTTTTTATTCTTTTCCTATTCCCTCTTATCGTTGATGATTTGCATATGCTCGGCGGTAATCAGCTCCGCTTTCCTCCCAAACCAGCCGGGGAAACAGGGCGTTGATCCCGAAAAATCTTTGGGGAAATGCCGCAAGACTGGGCACATCCTGCACCGCTACCTACCGAATGGACATAAAACCACTTCCGCAAAACGGATAACATTATTGTACGGCAGGTCCTGCCTGCAGGCAACCGCTTTTATTATACCATACCGATTTGGATCCTGCAACAGACAAGCCCCTCGGGCAGTTCCGAGGGGCTTTGGTATCAACGGACCATTTATCTGAGTTGATGTTTGTCCTTTGCAAAATGCTCCTTTGTCAGCTTTGCAACCACACCGGAAAGAGCAAACAGGGCAATAAAGTTGGGAACCGCCATAAGACCGTTAAAGGTGTCTGCAAGGTTCCATACCACCTCAAGAGAGGTGGTCGTGCCGACAATGATGATAGCAGAAAAGACAAACTGATAAACCTTGGAGACCTTTACGCCGAACAGGTATTCCACGCACCGGGTGCCGTAAAGAGACCATCCCAGAATTGTGGAGAAAGCAAACAGGAAAAGCGCGATTGCCACAAACAGTGCAGCGAATTTGTCACCAAACACTGTGGCAAAGGAGGCAGTGATCAATTCTGAGCTGACAGTCTGTCCGAAGGGAATGTCCACACCGCTTAAGATGATGGTAAGACCGGTGAGGGTGCAAATCACCAGGGTGTCGGCAAACACCTCAAAGATGCCGTAAAGACCTTGCTGGACCGGACCCTTGGTATTTGCTGCAGCGTGGGCAATACCTGCTGAGCCGAGACCGGCTTCGTTAGAAAACGCACTTCGCTTAAGACCCCACACCAACGCTTCCTTGATTGCAATGCCGCAAGCAGCACCGCAAACAGCCTGGGGCGTGAACGCACCGACAAAGATATTCTTGAAAGCCTGACCCACGTTGCCAACATTAACACCGATTACGATCAAGGTGCAAACAATATAGAAAAAGCTCATAAAGGGAACCAGCAGCTCCGTAACCCTGCCGATTCTCTTAATGCCGCCCAAAAGGGATAATGCGCAAATGACAGCCAAAACAATGCCCACAACAAGGCTGATCACCTTTTTGCCGTCTGCAGCAGCGGGGATGAAAGACACAATGGCATTGTTAATAGAGGTGGAAATACTGTTAGCTTGGGAAAGATTGCCAATTCCAAAGGAAGCGAGAGCGGCAAAAACGGCAAAGACAATGGCCAGCCATTTCCAGTTCTTACCCATGCCGCCGGTGATGTAATACATAGGTCCGCCGACCCAGTCCCCCTTTTTGTTTTTCTGTCGGTACTGCACAGAAAGGACAACTTCGCAATATTTAATGATCATGCCCAAAAGGGCTGCGATCCAAAGCCAAAAAAGCGCACCATAGCCACCCATCGCAATGGCCTGACTGGTACCGATGATATTGCCGGTGCCAACCGTTGCGGCAAGGGCAGTGGTCACGGCCTGAAAGGGCGTAACAGAGCCCTTTTCGGCAGATTGTTTTTGAAAGACTTTGCCAATTGTGTTCTTCATGGCATAGCCGAATTTTGCAAACTGCAGGCCGCGGTTGCGGATGGTAAAGAAAATACCGCCAATTGCAACGCAGGGAAGCAGTATGTACATCCACGCCACAGTATTCAGCGTGCCGGTAAAGAAATCTAAAAGTGCTTGCATATTATCACTCCGAGTTTATTTTTAAGTTGCTCGTATTATACAACAGCTTTTTCCAAAATACAAGATTTTCCGTGGAATAAGCAAGAAAGAGGATGGTTCTGTGGCTTTTATTTCTTTGTATTTTAGGGTTATAAAACGAAAAGGGCAAGCTTATTTTTGAGTAGACTTGCCTGCGGTTGCGTGCTTTTTCAAAAGTGTGGCGATTTGCTTGCTATAGAGTATTAACAAATAAACCGATATGATGAGAATAACCGGCAGCAAATACCAGAAGGGATAGGGAATCAGCGACCAGAAAAGGGACAGCACCGGATTTTCCGGCTTGAGGGTGTACATATAATTGACTTGAACGAGTGTGCCGGAAGGGTTCAGGATCTGATGCGTGGCAAAGTAGCTGTTGAGGGATACGTTGGCAAAATGGACCAGGGCGGAAACACACAGGGTGATCAACAGTGTCGAGCCGATACATTTGAGATCCTTTTTTACCAGCCCAAGCGCAAACAGTAGAATTGGGATACCAAATTCAAGCAAATGGGGGAAAAAATAAAACAAAAAAGTTGCCGAGAATATCTCAAAATTTGCCTGAGCGGTGTTGACCACAAGTGCCATCACCGCACCCAACGACCACAAAAGCAGAAGATTCCCCAAAGTTTTGCTCCGGGTAAACACAGCAACCGGAAGCACCAATGCGGTAAGAGAGCAAAGATGCAGCGGCAAATATTCGTAAGGCGAACCCCAGGTAACTAAATTGAAAACAATTGCCGCCAATCCGGAAAAGGAAAGAATTCCCAAAACGATAGTCTGCGTTTTTGCAGAAAACCTGCGTAAAAGAAAATAAAGGCCGAGAATGAGCATTGCCCCAATGAAAAGAGACAGGATGTGAACGACACCAAAAGAGCCCCAAAGCATAGTATTTACCTCCGAATGTTGGGTTTTTGCAAATTATACCATAGAAAATTGCGGTTTTCAAGGAACGCATACTTTGCCATAAGGCAAACATACCTGCCGAAGGGCAACGCTCCGTAAGGAAGTATTGGTTTTGAACGGTCCCTTTTCCGCTTAACTGCACAAACCTTCCCGAAATGCGTCAGCATTCCGGGAAGGTTATTATTGTATAAGAACACCATCGGCTGTACACGTGGTTATGATTGTTAGCAATTAGCCCTTGATAGCGGTCTGTGGTACAGCGTGCAAAAGTGGGAAATTATATTACCAAACGAACGGTATCAAGCGGTATTTGACTTTCTGCTTATACGCACGGTACCCATTCAGTTCTTTTTCAAGAAATTCTTCTTCGTGTTTTATTCGTTTTGCTATGATAAAAGGATATGCCAAAAAAATCAAAAAGGAATATACAGAACCGAGCACGATCGGTATTGATAAAAACAAAAGCAAAGTCACACTATACATCGGGTGTCTGACAATGCCATATAGTCCTGTATCTATTACCTTTTGATTTTCTTGCACCGCGATCGTGCGGCTAAGATATGTATTTTCACGGAGCACCTCTGCATAGAGAAGATATGCAATTAGGAATATAACCGCCCCACCGATTACAACACCTGTGGGCAAGACATACCAGCCCAATCGAACACCGAGCCCTGCAAGGATAAAGCCGATGAGAAACATCAGACCGCTTAATTTTACAACAAGATTTTGTTCTTTTTGCGTTTCCTTTGCGTTCAGTCTGCTCCTTAACAGGTCGGGATTTTTGAACAGCATTACAATTCCTGCAAAGAACATTGGTACGAATAAAATCCCCATCAATAACCAGCCGTTAAAATAAGAAAAAGTGCCCGCAGGCAAGAAAATCAACAACCCAACCAAGGCAACGCCCAATAGAAATTTCGTAATTGCCCCAAGAAATAATTTTATTGCCATAATGTTTCCCCGTAAAACTTTGTTTGTTTCATTATATCATAATGGGACAGTAAAAGAAACGGTTTTGATACGCAAAACGCCCTCGCCGTTTTTTGGCAGAGGGCGCATTTTGCTTTTTCTGTTTAACCGTCTGTCAGTACAAAACGGAAGTTTACGCGGCGGGACTTTTCCATATTGACTGTGCCGTCATCGTTGTAAATGGGGTAGTCATAGGCGCAGCCAACAGCCTGTACAATATTTTCCATTTGCGGGTTGCGGCTGATGCACCGTTGTGCCACGGCGTCGGCGCGGTTTTGGGAAAGGGTCTGGTTCATAGAATAGCTGCCCTTGGTATCGGTGTGTCCTTCCACAACGATGCGGGAAATGCAGTCGGTGTAATCTTCCCGCAAAACCACGGAGGCGTAGGCATCCACAAACTTATCCAGATATGCCTGTCCTTCCTGCGACAGTTCGTAGCTGCTGGTATCAAACAGGAAGTTTGCCTCCAGCGCGATTTTGCCGCTATCATAGTCAACCTCAGCGCTGATGCCGGCTGCCTGGAAGGCTTTTTCCAATTCTTCCAGGATATTTCGTTTGGTGTTGGCCAGGTCTTCTTTTTGGCTGTCGGAAAGATTTTCACTTTCTGCTAAAGCAGCATTCTGTCGCTCCTCGTATTCCGTCTCGGACATCAGATATTTATACTGCTTTCCGTCAACAATCATAATAAAGCCGGAATAGTCGGTAAAACCGTAGCTTGTGCAAGGGATGATGGTGCCGGTGATGGTCGTGGGATCGTCCTTTTCGTTATGGTAGCCGTCTACTTCAACCCAGCGTTTTGTCCATTTCAGAGTAAACTTACCGGTGGTAACATCCAAATCCATAGTTGCATCCACCGGAGTTTCGCCCCGGGTCAAGGTGGGATATATGCTGATTTCGCCGCCAAAATCGGACCGGGAGAAAAAGAAACCTTCCAAATCTCCATACTGCTGGCTGTCGTTTAGCGCATAACCGCTGAAGTAAAGTCCGCTATCCGTTTCCTTGTAGCCGCCTGTGAAATAATTGCGCTGCAAACCGTTGCATGCCAAAATCAGCTTGCCGCCGTCGTGGAGGAATGTATACTGCAGCAAAGGCTTATCCTGTATGGTTACATTGTACTGCTCGTCAACAGAAGCTTCGTAGAAAGAAAGGGTGTTTCCGTCAATCTTGTAAGCCAAATTCAGCAGCACAATAGCACCGTTTTCCTGAACAAGCGTTACCTCTGCAACCATTAGGTTGAAGAGGTCTTCAAGCTTCTGGAAATCCTCTTCGCTCAAGTCGCCGTGCTGCGCCATATACGCTTTGCGGAACATTGCCTTGCCTTGTTCGGTGTAAGGCTCATAGTACTCATCCTCATAGAGAAAACTGCCAATGAAATGCGCCTGACAACCCATCTGGAGGCTTATGGGCAACACCGAAATGTTGGTTTCTCCGTATTCATCAGTAATTGTTAAGTACTTCATATCGGTCCGGAATTCGGCTGAATCTTCAAAGGAGCCGGTGTATTTATAATTTTCCAGCTCATAGTAGCCCCAAAGCATTTCGTCAAAGTGCTCACCCTGGAAGACGTCCTCACCATCGATGGTTTGGGCGCTGGGAAAAATAGAGGGGGCTCCGGATCCGTAGCCCTGGGACTGGAACAGCTTCTCGGCAAAAACGCCGATGGCAGCCAAAACCACCAGTACGGCAGCCACAATGCCAATAACGACACCCTTTTTCTTCTTCGGCTGCGCCGGCGCGGGCTGCTGATAACCTTGCTGAAAATTCTGTTGCGGTTGGGGCTGCTGGGGATAACCCTGCTGTGCGTAAGTGTTGGGGGCATAATTTTGCTGAGGATAGGCTTGCTGCTGATTGTTCTGCTGCGCAGCAGTATCGGGCTCATCAACGATAAACTGTGTGCCGCACACATGGCAGAAGTTGGCGGTATCCTCCAGTTGCGCATTACAAATGGGACAGATGATCATTTCTCTTTCCTCCAAATTTCCATTTTGTATGTAGACAATATATCATTCTAATCAAGCATAGTCAATGAAAAACGGCATTTTTTGTTAGCAATTAGCCTTTTATGGCAGCTTGTGGCGCAGCAGAAGTTTGATCACATTGCACTGCGTTCTTTTTGGCAGGGCGCTGAGCAAAACCAGTCCGATATTTGGATGCTTGCTATAAATGAGCTTCGGGTGATTTGCGGTAGTTGCCTTATATATGAGGGCAGCCAGCACTTCGGCTTTGATGGGTTTGCCCATAAACTTTGCCGCCAGACCGGCAAAATTCCGAGCCTGTTTTCTGTATAGAACCGTTGTGTCAGCCAGCGCCCGGGTGGCTTTCATAGACGCGGTGCTTAAGTTGGTTTCCACCGCGCCGGGGCGAATGGTTACGACTTTCTGCCCAAGCAAGTTTAATTCCTGCCGCAATGCCTGTGCGTATGTGTCAAGGGCGGTTTTGGTGACATTGTAAAGCCCGTTGAATGGCATAGGATCAAAAGCTGCCACTTCGCTGGTGACAATTATAATTCGTCCGTGCTTCGCCAGCCGGTCGTAAAACACGCGGTTGACCAGCAACGTGCCGGAGAGATTGACATCCACTACCTTTTTCATTTTGGAAAAATCGCTTTCCACCAAGGATGCCATCATATGAATACCGGCAATGTTCAAAATAGCATTCAGTGTGATGTTGTTTTCCAGAAGATACTTCCTGACATTTTGCAAAGAGTCCTCATCGGTAATATCGGCGGTGAACCCAAGATAATTGCTGTGGCTTTCTGTATTTGTCAGGTCAATTCCGTATACGGTGTGCCCACATTCCATAAAATGCTTGGCAACAGCTTGCCCTATTCCGGAGGCGGCCCCGGTGATCAGTAAATTCATATTCTAAATCCTTATCTCAATTTTTATTGAAACTTAGCCCTTGAGGGGGAGTGCATTGAGCTGCGCAACCGCATCGTCGTAGCCAGTGAAAAGAATGGTGTTTAGACCGAATTCCTTGGCTCCGGCAATATTGATAGTGCTATCGTCAATAAAGATCGCTTGGCGTGGGTCGATGGCAAATCTGTCGCAGAGTATTTGATAAATGGCAGCGCTGGGCTTGACTTTCTGAACCTCATAAGAGATCAGCTGACCGTCAACATATTGCAGGAAAGGCATCCGCGCTTTGCAGCTTGCAAAAGGTTTTTCACCAAAGTTGGACAGAATATAGACGCGGAAACCCTTTTCCTTTAAGGATTTCACCCAATCTACGGCATAAGGGTAGGAATCCACATTTTCATAAAGCGCTTGAATTGCCATGCGGATTTCGTTTTCCAAATGGGGCGCACCTTGAACAACCAGATTTACTGCTTCGTCATAGGAAAGAACGCCGCGGTCCATTTCCAGCCAAACTTCCAGGTTGCGAATGCTGACATTGGCGATGGTTTGCGCGGTTTCCTCGTCAAACAATCTGCGAAAATGCTTCATATAGTCAAAATCCAAAAGCACGTTTCCAATATCAAAAATAATGGTATTAATCATAAAAACTCCTTCACGTAGTTGCGGGGGGTTGCGAGTACCTTTGTCCATAGTGGTAAAAAGCATGAGAAGATTGCCACAAGGAAAAGTAATATTATAGGCAAATATTCCACTATGTCCACTTCTTTGGGCTATTGTATCACATTCTCTATCCTATAGGAAGGACTTTTTGCGTTATAAGTTTAGAGTTATGAGAAAGCTTGCTGCTTTCGTTATGATATGATTGCCCGACAAAGTTAGCGTTGCCGCAAGGCAACGCATAACACGGCGCAGTCGTTTATACCTCATAACTTGCCGTAAGGCAATCATAACTGGGCTAATTGCAACAAAAAACGCCACTCCGAAGAGTGGCGTTTTATTGTTAGCAATTAGCCCTTGATAGCAGCCTGTGGTGCTATCAGCAAAAGAGGGAAACAATTGTAATTTATTTTTGGATTGCTGTCGAGAGTACGTACCATCTTTTTATGTAGGTATCCTTCAACAACTCTTTGTCTTGCTCTACTAATTTTATAAACAAATTAGTAAGTCCATCCCATTCGGTGTAGTCGCCAGCAGGATATAGCGTCCATTGCAACTGCTCTAATGTCCAGTTGTTTTTTATTGAGTTATGTAACATTGACGTTGTTGCATAGTTTTCTTCACTATCTGTACCACCTAATGCAATAGGATGAATATGGTCAACAGTTGGAATCAGTTCCCAATATGCATTATGGCATTCATCCATTTTCCAGTGGGGATGATACGGAAAAACATTAGGTAAATAATATGAGATAACTTTTAACAATCCTGGGTTTACTAAGCGCTGCCCCGAATATCTGTCAATAAACCCATCTTTGATGAACTGTTTTATTTTTTGCTTATCGGTATACATTCTTTTCTCGCGCGGCAAATAAACAAAGGGATAATCGTTTTGTATAATTTTTATTGCCTCGCTTTTGTTTTGACTCAACAGGTTAATTGCAACTCTTTTTAAAACTTCGCCTTTCAAAATCCTGTTTCTCCTATACATATTTTAATTTATAGTCATTATATCACATATCAACCAAGAATTAAAGAAAAATCCGCCCGAGTTCCCTCGGGCGGATAATTTGGCTTTGTAAATCTAATTACTTAGATTCCTTGATTGCAGCCTGAGCGGCAGCCAGACGTGCGATAGGCACACGGAAGGGGGAGCAGGAAACGTAGTCCAGGCCAATCTTGTGGCAGAACTCAACGGAGACGGGGTCGCCGCCGTGCTCGCCGCAGATACCGCAGTGCAGCTTGGAGTTCGCAGCGCGGCCGTTGGTAACAGCCATCTGCATCAGCTTGCCAACACCGTTCTGGTCCAGCTTTGCAAAGGGATCGTTTTCGTAGATCTTGCTCTCGTAGTAAGCAGTCAGGAACTTGCCTGCATCGTCACGGCTAAAGCCGAAGGTCATCTGGGTCAGGTCGTTGGTGCCGAAGCAGAAGAACTCAGCTTCCTGAGCCAGTTCGTCAGCAACCAAGCAAGCTCTGGGGATTTCCACCATGGTACCGACCTCGTAGTGCAGCTTCACGCCGGCAGCAGCCAGCTCAGCCTCAGCGGTAGCAATGACGATGTCCTTAACGAACTTCAGCTCCTTGCTTTCACCGGTCAGGGGGATCATAATTTCGGGAACAACAGCCCAGTCGGGGTGCGCCTTCTGAACGTTGATAGCTGCGCGGATAACAGCGGTGGTCTGCATCTTAGCGATTTCGGGGTAGGTGACGCTCAGACGGCAACCACGGTGACCCATCATGGGGTTGAACTCGTGTAGGCCGGGGATGATATTCTTGATGTCTGCAACGGTCTTACCCTGGGCCTTTGCCAGAGCCTCGATGTCAGCTTCCTCAGTGGGAACGAACTCGTGCAGCGGGGGATCCAAGAAGCGGATGCAAACGGGCATGCCCTCGAGAGCCTCGTACAGCTTCTCGAACCCGGAGTGCTGGTAGGGCAGGATCTTAGCCAGAGCAGCCTCACGGCCTTCGACAGTGTCGGAGCAAATCATTTCGCGGAAAGCAGCGATACGCTCTGCCTCGAAGAACATATGCTCGGTACGGCACAGACCGATGCCTTCAGCGCCC
>JAZRHG010000105.1:0-7562 GCA_045644625.1 Faecousia sp. | reverse complement strand
GGCAGGATATGTTCGGCACACGGCAGGAAACCGAGGAAGATACCCCTTGGCTTCGTCAGATTCGGCAAAGCTATGAGGTAGGGGAGAAGCCCCTGGTGCCTATTACCTTTACAGCCAATGTCACCGCCGGCAGAAGCAGTCTGACAGTGACAGATCCGGAAGGACGAAGCTGCTCTCTGGAAGGACCCGTGCCGGAGCAGGCAAGAATGGCAGAACTGACCGACGAAATGCTGGCAAACCGCTTGATGAAAACCGGCGGTACGCCTTATTATTGCACCCAGGTGCGGGCTCACGTTACCCCTGGTGTCACCCTCTCAGCCGCGGTGATTAACGCAATGCGGCGGGATGCGCTGAATATGCTCACCGCCCAGCGGGCGCGACGGGATGTGGTCCGTTTGGGCCGTCCCACCACGGTACATCGTCTTCCCGGCAACCGGCACCATCCCAGACTGACGGTACAGATTACCCATCGGGAGCAGATTACCCGCCAAATGCTGAAAATGCAGCCAGAGGTGCTGTATGTACCTCTGCACCTTTTGGCAGAAGACCCTGCGTTTTGCAAAGAGCTGACAAACCGCCTGCACGTTTGCGCAGTGCTGCCCCGCATCGTCCACGATCACGAAATGCAGAAGCTGTGTCAGGATATGAAGTCTGTACGGGCTTTGGGTGTGCGGGAGGTGCTGGTGGGCAACTTAGGCCTCATTTTGCCGGCAAGAGCCTGCCGTATGGATGTACGCGGTGATTTCTCACTAAATTTGTATAGCTCTGTGGCGATGAATGTGGCGCGGGAATTAGAGCTTATCTCTGCAACGGTCAGCTTTGAGATGACCCTGCCCCAAATTCGGGATGTGAGCAAAGCCGTACCCACAGAAATGCTTTGTTACGGAAGAATGCCGCTGATGGTCACGGAAAACTGCCTGATAAAAGGCAGAACCGGCGCTTGCAGCTGCCATCAGGCAGGTGCGAAGCTGACGGATAAAACCGGCGCAGAATTTCCCATTATCAAAGACGGCAACACCTGCCGCAGCGTTTTGCTTAATGGCAAAAAGCTTTATATGTTAGACCGGCAAAACGATTTGTACCGGCTTGGTCTTTGGGCGACCCGCCTGTACTTTACCACAGAAAACCCCAATGAGGTGGATATGATTTTGTCTTCCTATCGGGAGCCGGTACGGTTTGACCCCGGCGCTTGCACAAGAGGTTTATATTTACGAGGAGTGGAATAATGGAAGTGGTGCTTGCCTCTAAGTCCCCCAGACGGCGGGAGCTGATGCAGCTTTTGGATATGGCATTTTCTGTCCGTGTGGCGGATGTGGCGGAGACGTTGCTTCCCAACGCTGCACCTGCGGAGCAGGCAAGCCATCTAAGCTACATCAAAGCAAAGGCAGTGGCAAAATCCGGTGAGATTGTCATTGGCGCGGACACCATTGTGGTGCTGGGAGAGCGGATTTTGGGAAAGCCCAAGGACAGGCAGGAGGCAGCTCAAATGCTGCGGCTGCTCTCCGGAAACACCCATCAGGTGATGACCGGCGTGACCGTGATTTCTGATGCGCGGGAAGTATCCTGTACCCAGGTGACAGAGGTGACCTTCCGCCAGCTGACAGAAAATGAAATTTTACGCTATGTAGATACCTTAGAGCCTATGGACAAAGCAGGCGCTTACGGAATCCAGGGCGGCGCAGCCAAATTTGTGGAGGGCATACGGGGCGACTACTTTAATGTAGTGGGTCTGCCGGTATGCAAGCTCAGTCAAATCCTGAGAGATTTTATGGAGGAAACCCAATGAAGCATTTTTTCTCTACCCGTGTGCGGGTGGTGCTGATTATCGCGGTTCTGTTGGCAGTGTTGCTGGCGGTGCTTAGCGGACTGACCGGTCTTTCTCTGCCGGAGATGGCAGTAAAGGGAATCTTGACCCCCATTCGCACCGGTGTCAGCCAACTGACCGACCAGGCAGAACAGCTCTACAATTATATATTTGGCTATGAGGCATTGGTGGCGGAAAATGAGGCGCTCCGGGAGGAAATTGCCGGTTTGGAGGAAGATGCCCGAAATGCAGATGCCTTAATGCGTGAAAATGAGTATCTTCGTTCTCTTTTGGAACTGAAGCAGGACCGGGAGGACTATAAGTTAGTGGATAGCTATATCATCTCCCGCAGCTCCCAGGAGTGGTCCAGCAGCTTTACCATCAACCGGGGCAGCAACGCCGGCATTGAAGCCGGTATGTGCGTCATCACCGCCAATGGCGAGGTGGTAGGTCTTGTCAGCGAGGTGGGCGGCAACTATGCCGAGGTCAAAACCGTGCTGGACAGCTCCTTGGAAATCGGCGCCACTATTTCTTCTTCCGGTTACAACGGAATGGTGCAGGGCGGTTATGCCTCCGGACAGGCAGGTCTTCTGCGTATGGACTATCTGCCCAGCTCCTCCGTTATCCGCAATAACGATCAGGTGGTTACCACCGGTTCTACCGTGTATCCCCGCAACCTGATTATCGGTTATGTGGTGGATGCAGACTTTGACGATACCGGTGTTGCCAAATATGCCCTGCTTACCCCCGCGGCCAATGTGGGCGCGTTGGAGCAGGTGTTTGTGGTTACGGAATATGAGGTCGGATAATGGCAAGACGATATGAATTCAAGCCGGACAAAGAGCGGTCCGACATTGCTAACAAGCTGATATTGACCCGTCAGCAGCAGAAAAAGCTACTGAAATGGTGTCTGTATGCCCTGGTGCTGCTGGTGCTCTCGGTTGTGCAGGATGTGCTGTTTTCCCGTGTCCGGATTTTTGGGGTCACCACAGAATTGGTGCCCTGCGGTATTTTTCTCATTTGCTTAACCGAAGGTTTAGAGAGCGGCTGCGTGTTTTCTCTGGTGGCATCCAGCCTGTATTTGTTTTCCGGCTCTGCTGCCGGAGAGTACAGCATTGTGCTGATTACGGCAATTGCGGTGCTGGTGTGCTATTTCCGGCAGAGCTTCCTGCAAAAGGGTTTTGCTGCCAGTATGCTGAGCATTGCCGTCAGTATGCTGGGCTATGAGGTGTGCACTTTTGCCGTAGCCCTGTTTTTGGGACAAACCACATCCTCCCGGTTGGGGGCGTTTTGCCTCACCGGCGTGTTCAGCATCATTTTTGCCCCGGTTTTGTATCCTATACTCAAAGCCATTAGTACCATCGGAGGAGACGCATGGAAAGAATAACCCGCTTTCGGGCAAGAATTTTAGTGCTGGCATTGGTTGTTTTGCTTGCCTTTTTTGCCATAAAGCTTTATGACATTCAAATCATCCAAACCGGCGGTAACAAGGATAACACCACCACCTTTACCAGTCGTACCCGGGTGAAAGCCTCACGGGGTGATTTGCTGGATACCAACGGCAATGTGCTGGTGGGTAACCGCGCCAGTTATGACCTTGTGATCAACCACTATGTTTTGCTCACCGCCAGCAGCACCAACAACAACCTGCTTCGGCTGGTGGAGCGGTGTCAGCAGCAGGGGATTTCCTATAACGAGACATTCCCTATTTCCAAGGAACGTCCCTTTGTCTACACCTTAGATGAATACAATTCCGCCTGGCAGGGGTATTTTCAAAAATACTTAAGCAGCAAGAATGTAGACTCGGATATTACTGCGCCACTGCTGGTAAAACGACTGCGGGAGCTTTACAAAATTCCCGTGGAGTGGACCGAGGAGCAGGCGCGCTGGGTAATCGGTCTGCGGTATGAAATGGACCTGCGCGGCGTGGTGCAAAGCCTTTCCAACCACGTGTTTTTAAGTGACGTCAGCGACCAGAATCTGGCGCAGTTAGTGGAGCTGAACATTCCGGGCTTGATGGTTGAAAAGACCACCGTGCGGGAATATAACACCAAATATGCCGCCCATATCTTAGGCTTCGTGGGCAAAATGAACGCGGAGCAGTGGGAAAAGTATAAGGAAAATCCGGACTATTCTATGGACTCGGAAATCGGTCAAAGCGGTTTGGAAGCCGCCTTTGAAGAATACCTTCACGGCGTGGATGGCATTCGGGAAGATACGGTTACGGTGTCAGGAGAGCTGGTTTCCTCCCGCTACGTTGAAGAGCCGAAAGCCGGCGCCAACGTGGAGGTTGCCATTGACATTAACCTGCAGCGCGCTGCAGAGGAAGGTTTGGAGCGGGTGGTCTATCAGCTTCGCAACGGCGAACTGCGTGACGGTAAGGACGCAGAAGGCGGCGCGGTGGTGGCAATGGATGTGAAAACCGGACAGGTGCTGACCTGTGCCAGCTACCCCAGCTATGACCTTTCCACCTATTTTGAAAATTACGAAGAAATTTTGGAAGCGGAGTATGACCCGCTGTATAATCGCGCCTTGCAAGGTGAATACCCGCCCGGCTCCACCTACAAAATGTCTATGGTCATTGCCGGTATCAACTCCGGTGTAATCAATTCCGGCACTGTGGTGGTGGATAAAGGTGTGTATAGCAAATACGCCCCTGGTTTTGTGGTTAAATGTCTGCGATACACCAATATGAATTTAACCCACGAGGATTTGACGGCGGCAGAGGCTTTGCAGGTGTCCTGTAACTATTTCTTCTATGATTTGGGTGATAAAATATCCCTTACGGCTATGGACAGTACCGCTAAGGGCTTGGGCCTGGGCGAACCTACCGGCATCGAGCTGCCGGAAAACGTGGGTCGCCGTGCCAATGCAGAAACCAAGAAAGAGCTGTATCCTGCGGATCAATCCGGTTGGTATAAGGCAGACCAGATTACTGCCGCCATCGGACAGTCGGACAACCGCTTTACCCCGATGCAGCTTTGTTCCTATGTAACGACCCTTGCCAATCGAGGCACAAGATACAAAGCAACCTTCTTAAACCGTGTGGTATCTGCGGACTACCGGGAGCTTTTGCTGGAAAGTGAAAAGGAAGTGCTCAGCACTTTTGAAATTTCCGATGATGCCTACCTTGCCTATACCACCGGTATGAAGTTAGTTACCCAGAAAACCGAGGACTGGTCCGGTACGGCTTACGGCACATTTAAGGAATACCCCATTGCAGTGGCAGCCAAAACCGGTACGGCGCAGGATAACCCCAGCGCTTCCGATAACGGCGCATTTGTGTGCTATGCCCCTGCGGACGACCCTCAGATTGCCATTGCCATTTATGGTGAAAAGGCAGGTCACGGTTCTCAGTTGGCCACCATTGCACGGGATATGCTGGATATCTATTTTGAGGTGGGTGCCATCGGCGATGTCACCACTAATGAAAATAAGGTTAGTTAAAAAACGGGCGACCTGTGGTCGCCCGTTTGTCATTGCGAGGACGGCTTGCCGTCCGTGGCAATCTTAAAGCCCCCTCTGATGAGGGGGCTTTAATTATGCTTTTGTAAACATCGGGGTGAGTTTCGGTTTGTTAAAAACTTGTTCGAAGCGGATGCATTTGACTAAGAAGGCATAATAAATGTTAAAATCACTGCCCCAAAGACTTTCGGTGTTGCCCATGCCCTTGGCAAGTATCACATCGGCGTCGTTCATTGCCTGCTTCAGCTCCTGCCCGATGAAGGGAAGTACTGTGCCGCAAATGGAAACCCCACTGTCGATTACGGGGAAGGTGATGCCGGCAACAGCGGCATCTTCACGGGTGGCATCGTTGGTCACAGGACCGCCCCGCACACTGAAGGTAATTTGCAGGTGGGGATATTTCTCGTGAATTTTTTCTGCCAACACCCGGTCAAATACAATTTCACCGGCATTGTCCACGATGTAAAGCAGATTTTTGCCCTTTTCCAAATCCTGGCAGAACTTTTGGTAGGTTTCCTTGTCCAGGTCAGAGTGTTCCGCGGCATCCAGCATTTCGGAGAATTTGTCAAAGCTCAGCTCGCCGTGCAAAGCGGAAAAGTCTAAGTAGTTACCCAGTACCGCAAACTGCAAAGCGCAGTACAGAGGGTCTTTCGCTTTTTCGATACGTCCGTAAATTTCCGGCAGACGTTCCAAAACAAACTTGTTGGAAAATTCCTTCTCCGCCTTCAGCCGATTGGGGTCCAAATCATAAATTTCCTTCAAAATCCGGTCGCTGATGGATGCCAGCCAGGTGCTGTCCATCTCCGGAGGTGCCTCGGAAATTTCCTTCAAAATTTTTCTTGCAAAGGTGTTTGCCTGTTCGTCGGTGCCTAAGCTTCGGGCTAAGGCAAACCGCTTTTTCAAGTGACATTCAATACAAAGTGTGTTAATGGGAATGCTCATTTTATTCTCTCTCCTCCAAAAGTTCCATTGCGCGGGTCAGCAATATAGGGTCTGCGCTGCTGTTTTCCAAAATGACCTCGCCTGTGCCGTCATACAATAGATTTTGCTCTGCCAGCCGCCTCTGGGTTTCCCGTGCGGTTCCGGCGCTGCCATCCAGCAGCTGGGTGTTCTCTCCCAGACATTCGCCGATGACGTTTGCGGCAAAGGGATAGTGGGTGCAGCCTAATACCACCGCATCTAACTTGTTTTCGTACATAGATAAAACCGGCTTCAGTAGTCGGCGGGTTTTCTCATCATCCCAATGCCCCTTTTCCACCAGCTCCACAAGCCCGGGCACTCGAATAGCGGTGACCTTTACGTTGGGAAACCGTTCCATCTGCTGATGAAATTTTTCTTCTCGCAGGGTCACCGGCGTTGCCATCACACCGATGTTTCCCTGAGGGAAGCGGTCTGCAGCAACTTTCAGCGCCGGCTCGATGCCGATAATAATGGTGTCCGGATATGTGGAGCGGAGAATTTTTATGGCGGCAGCGGTGGCAGTGTTGCAGGCGATTACCAAAGCTTTACAACCGCGGGAAATGAGATATTCGGCAGCAGACAAGGTCAGCTGCTGCACCTGGGCAGTGGTTTTGTTGCCATAGGGCGCATTGGCAGAATCACCGTAATACAAAAACTTTTCCTGTGGCATTTGCTTTATAAGCGCTTTGAGCACACTGATGCCGCCCAAACCGGAATCGAAAACGCCGATATATTCATTTTTCGTGTGCATCTCTTCACCACTTTTTCTGTATTTTTTACATTGTATCAAAAAAAAGACCGAAATTCAACCCGGAAAAGTCAAGACGTCAAGAGGACCGCAAAGACAAGCAAAACCCACTCGTCGGCGTACATTGGGTACGGTAGAGTGGGTTTTGTGCAGTAAGTGAAAATGCTTTATTGTTACGGCATTTTCAAAAAATTCAAAAATGTATATAAACGTAAAGTATGCCGATACACAAACCAAGTGAGCAAATGATTTGGAGTTGCATTTTCACGGTTTGTGGGCTTCTTGACGTCTCATTTTGTACCGAAGATTCTGTCGCCTGCATCGCCCAGACCGGGAACAATATAGGCGTGGTCATTGAGCTTTTCGTCCAGTGCGGCAAGATAAATATCCACATCCGGATGTGCTTCCTGCACCGTCTTTACACCCTCGGGAGCGCCGATGATGTTCAGCATCACAATGTGTTTGCAGCCGTGCTGCTTGAGAAAATCAATGGCTGCCACAGCGCTGCCGCCGGTTGCCAGCATAGGGTCAACCACGAACACACGGCGGTTGCCGATATCTTCCGGCAGCTTGCAGTAGTATTCT
>JAZRHG010000104.1:0-18951 GCA_045644625.1 Faecousia sp. | reverse complement strand
GGCACAGATATTTCTGATTGCAAGATTGAACCCATTAACTATAATTATCTTAAAGATGAGATTGCATACATGACAAAGACAGATTGGACGCTGTCTGACGAGGAGCGGCAGACAATGATCGAGGTGGTAGGCAATGCCATTGCCAAACCTTACGAGATCACACCCAAAGCCTAATATGATAAAAACGGACAATCCGAAAGGATTGTCCGTTTTGCGTTTATAACGAAAAGTCTTCGTTATCGTATTTTGTAAAATCAGCAGCTTTGGCCTTGACAGGAACTCGTTTGCAGGGGTCATATGTAAATTTTCTGCAAACACGGTTGATGGAAACCACACCGCGTTTGACACAGAGTATTTCTTCGTCGTTTATTGCAGTTCCGTGCTGACAGTATGTACAGCTGCGGGGCATTTTCTTTCGGAATAACATCATAGAAACCTCACTGAAAGCTTATTTTCTATATTATACATAAGTTCGTGACAAATTTCTACTATTATTTTTTCGCGGATAAATTATAAACAAACTCATTCCGATTCCCATCAGTGGCAAAAGCATCCAATTCACGGAGATTGTAAAAACAGAGTTTCTGTCAAAAAGCAAAAACTGCAATAAATATGCAATGATGACACTAAGACAGCCCTGTATCATTTTTCCCGGGAAATAGTAGCCTGTACCCAGTTTGCCGGTAATGGAAACTGTTTGCATAGCCACGCAAAGCCCTCCAAAGCCAAGGAGACCTGCGCAAAGGATGAAACGCAAGCCCTCATTGCTGACTGCTTGCAACCCGATTATGCCATTGGAGAGCTCGGTAAGCCCCAAAATCCACACACAAATTTCCGTTGACAGATAAAAGAATAACCATTTATGACAGAAGGATAAAATGACACGGAAAAGAACGACCCAGGCGCAGACATTTGCCATTGTGCGAATACTGTTTTCGATGTCTTTGATGATGTTTATGTTTTCTGTATTTGGCATTTTGCAAGCTGACTTTGGCTTACCCGGCAAAATACAGCCCACAACGAGTGCTGCGAGGATATGAATAAGCCAAAAAAACCAGGGGACAAGCCTGTTTTCAAATAAATTGCCTGTCATTCCAAATAGAAATGCCGGACCTGCATTGTTACAAAACCCCAGCATTCGTTTGGCATCGTCTTTACTTAGCGCACCATTTTGTTCTGCGGTTACAATATTTTTAGCACCAACGGGATAGCCACCCAAAAATCCCAATAACAAAAGACTTTCCGCTCCGGTTGGGATTTTACATAATTTTCCTAAGGGCCTTAATAGCGGTATGTTTTCTCCAAGTAGGCTTTTGCATACCACAGCAGATACGACAAAAAAGGGAAACAGTGCAGGAATAACCGTTTGTAGGCAAAGGCGCAACCCTTCCTGGCAACCTTCCATAGCGGTCTTACTGTCTAAAATTAAGATGAATAATCCCAATGCCCCGAACATACCGGATATTTTTCTTCTACCTTTCATTTGCAACACCTCTTAAAATATCTATGCAACTGTGGGAAAAAACATCCTATCTATTTCATAGGATTATCAAAAGGAGGTACATTGCATTGAAAAAGGGGATTCTTGAAAGGGCAATCATGGGCGCAGACCTGCCGGGGGAAGCTGTACCGGGTTTGCCTCTTGTGGAAATTATGGGAGAACACAGAGTGCTGATTGAAAACCATAAAGGTGTTGTGGGCTACGGTTGTACGGAAATTTGCGTCAAAGTAAAATTCGGAGTCATCAAGGTTTGCGGCGATGGACTGATGCTCTCAAGAATGACGAAACAGCAACTGATAATATCCGGGAAAATTGACTGTGTATACTTGTGTAGGGGGTGAAAAGTTGGGGTTTTGGAAATCCATTTCCGGTACGCTTCGGATTGAAATTATCAGTAGTGATATCAGTCGGACACTGTCTGCAATCCAGGATAATGATATTACCTTGTCGGACATCCTGTTTGTGGATGCTTTACATATGCAGGCGAACATTTCAGGGCGAGAACTTTCTGCACTTCAGCTGATGCTGTGCAAAAGAGGCGAGGATATTAAAATATTGAAAGAAAGGGGAATATATTGGTCGCTAATTCGTATAAAAAAAAGACCGGTTATCTTGTTCGGAATGCTTGTAATCTTATTTTCAAGTCTGTTTTTGCCTACGCGGGTTTTGTTTGTGCAGGTGGAGGGGAACCAAACCGTTGCAGACAGAACCATTATAGAAACAGCAAATACTTGCGGAATCCGATTTTTTGCGTCAAGACGGGAAGTGCGCAGTGAAAAAATAAAAAATTCCCTGTTACACGCGCTACCTGCGCTGCAATGGGCCGGGGTGAACACAAAAGGATGTGTCGCAGTGATATCCGTTAAAGAACGAAAAGAAGAACCTGACAATGCGACTCTGCCAAGGGTAGGTAATATCGTATCCTTGCAGGATGGCATTGTGGAGGAAATGACGGTTTTGAGTGGTACGCCCTTGTGTAAGGTGGGTCAAGGCGTAAAGAAAGGTCAGGTTCTCATATCCGGTTATACGGATTGCGGTTTACTAATCAAGGTCCAGCGCGCTGCAGGTGAGGTGATTGGACAAACTTTTCGCGAATTGGAAGCGGTAACGCCAACGCAATTTGTAAAAAGAGGTGCTCATATCCGAAAGAAAACAAAAATAATGCTTCGTATCGGAAAAAATATTATAAATTTTTCGAAAGATAGTGGAATTTCAGATACGGAATGTGTTAAAATGTATGAGGAAAAGTTTTTGACACTTCCCGGCGGTTTTTCGTTGCCGATAGCGCTGATAAACCAAACCTGCATATACACAGAATATAACAGAGCAAATAATTCTGACGGTGATTTTTCGTGGCTGGAGGAGACTTGCGAAGAGTACTTGAAATCCATTATGATTGCTGGCGATATTTTGCAGAAGAAGCAAATTGGCATCTGCGATGACGGAATTTACACTATAAAAGGGAAATATGCCTGCAAAGAATTAATCGGGCAGATACGATATGAGGAGAATATAAGTAGTTATGGAACTTGAACGCATTGTTAATGTGGATCGGGTGGAGGACCTGATTTCCGTGTTTGGCTCATTTGATGAAAACATTGTGCGTATTGAAGAGGCGTTCTGCGTGAACATTATCAATCGCGGCAATGAATTAAAAATTTCCGGAGAAGCAGAAGCTGTTGACAAATCCGCCCGGGCGATGGAAGGCTTACTGGCTTTGGCATCAAAAGGGGAGACTATTGACGAGCAACGGGTGCGGTATTTGATAACCCTTGTAAAAGAAGGAAATGATGCGCAGGTTGCCCAGATTGCCAAGGATGTTGTATGCATTACGGCGAAAGGTAAGCCTATTAAAGCCAAGACTGTAGGTCAGCAGACCTATATGAAGGCCATAATGAAAAACACCATCACCCTTGGCGTTGGACCTGCAGGTACCGGCAAGACCTATCTGGCAGTGGCAGCAGCGGTGGCAGCATTCCGCGAAAGAACCGTGAATCGGATTATTTTGACAAGACCTGCAGTAGAAGCCGGTGAGCGACTGGGTTTCTTGCCCGGTGACCTGCAGAACAAGGTTGACCCCTATCTGCGTCCGCTTTACGATGCGCTGTACGATATGCTGGGCGCAGAGACGTTCCAAAAGTATCAGGAGCGGGGGTCGATTGAGGTAGCGCCGCTTGCCTATATGCGTGGCAGAACGTTGGATGACAGTTTTATCATTTTGGACGAGGCGCAGAACACCACCAAGGAACAAATGAAAATGTTTCTGACGCGGCTTGGTTTTGGCTCTAAAATTGTAATTACCGGTGACGTGACTCAGATTGACCTGCCCGGAGACAAAACATCAGGTCTCAAGGATGCGATTCGTGTGCTGGATGGCGTGAAGGATATTGCAATTTGCCGACTTACCTCGGCAGACGTTGTGCGTCACGCATTGGTGCAGGAAATTATCAACGCCTATGAAAAGGCAGAGAGAAAACCGCCGATGAAAAAACCGGATTCGAAATCCATCCGATACCAAAGGAAAAAAGATAATGAAAAATAAAATCAACATCACATTTGAAAACTTTTCGCTGCAGAATATCACAGTCGCCAGCATAATTAGGACCTGTATTGAAAAGACGCTGTTTTTGGAGGGCGTAGAAATCCCTTATGAAATCAATGTGCTTGTAACAAACGATAAGGGAATTCAAGCCATCAATCAAGCCAGTAGAAATATAGATAAACCCACAGACGTGCTTAGTTTTCCGATGTTTCAATTCATTCCGGCTGAATTGCCGCAAGATTGGACAGAATTTATTGATCCCGAAACGGGGCTATGTCCCTTAGGTGATATGGCGATTTCTTTGGAACGCGCCAAAGCACAGGCACAAGAGTTTGGACATAGCCTGCGTCGTGAGATTGGGTATTTAACCATTCACTCCATGCTGCATTTACTTGGTTATGACCATTTGGATGAAGGTCCACAAAAGGCGCAGATGCGCAAGCGGGAAGAGGAAATTGCTGCATCTATACCTAAGATGACCCGCTGATACTTACACAAAGGAGACTACCATGGCTACAAAGACCGCTATGATTACCATTGCCGGCAGACCGAATGTTGGCAAATCCACCTTGACCAATTATCTGGTTGGAGAAAAAATTGCGATTGTTTCCAACAAGCCTCAGACCACCCGTAACCGCATTTGCGGAATTGTGACAAAAGGACAAACCCAGTTCGTTTTCGTGGACACACCGGGCTTCCACAAGCCCAGAACAAAGCTGGGCGATTATATGGTGAATGTGACCAGAACATCCATTGCCGATGTGGACTTGACGGTTTTGGTGGTAGAGCCCATTGCGTCCATCGGTCCCCAGGAACAAGGTCTGCTTGAGCAGTTATCTGCCAATAAATGCCCTGTGATTTTGGCAATCAATAAGATTGACACGGTGGAAAAAGACACCTTATTGGAGGTAATTGCAGTCTATTCCCAGTCGGCAAAATTTGATGCGATCATTCCGATTTCTGCGAAAACAGGTGACGGTGTGGATGTGCTTTTGGAGCAGTGTGAGCAGTACGCCATTGAAAGCCCCTATTTATTTCCTGAGGATATCACAACGGACCAGCCTGAGCGGCAGGTTATGGCGGAAATTATCCGCGAGAAATTGCTTTGGTGCCTGGACCGGGAGATTCCCCATGGCACTGCTGTGGAGATTACGAAGTTCTCCGAGCGGGATAATGGGATAATTGATATTGATGCAACAATTTATTGCGAAAAGTCCAGCCATAAGGGGATTATTATTGGAAAAGGCGGAGAAATGCTCAAAAAGATTTCTTCTATGGCACGAGCGGATTGTGAGAAATTTATGGGCACCCGCGTGTATTTGACAACGTGGGTCAAGTATAAAGAAAACTGGCGTGATAACGACTTTTTGGTGCGCAACTTCGGCTACAGAGAATAATTACCAGGAGTAACATATTTCATCCCGGAGAACCTATTACTGGAGGGATGAATATGCAATCACAGAATTACTGGCAGATGTTTTTAGAGACCGGAGCACCGGAAATGTATTTACTGTATCATCAGGCGAAAAGGTTGGAGGAAAACGATGTATCTGACGATCCGGGGATTGGTTCTGCGGGTTTCAAACTATAACGATACGGATGCGCTTTTAACGGTATTAACCCAAACCCACGGGAAAATTACTGTCAAAGCAAGAGGGCTGCGCAGAAAAAACAGTCCTCTTGCTGCACCTTGTCAGTTGCTGGCGTATAACGAATTTACGCTTTTTGAATACCGCGGGATGTATACGATCAATGAAGCCCATTACATTGAACTGTTCCCGCAGCTACAAAAAGATATTGTAAAGCTGTCCCTCGGTACTTACTTTGCGCAGGTTGCAGATGTTCTGTCGCCTGAGGATATGCCAAATCCGGATCTTTTGTCCTTGACGCTTAACTGTTTATATGCGCTGACAAAGCTGGATGTTCTCCAACAAAAAGTCAAGGCAGTATTTGAATTGCGTAGTGCGTGCACTGCAGGCTACTTACCCGATTTGTCCGGATGCCGTGGCTGTGGACAAGCGATTTCGGATTATTTTGATATTTCAGAAGGGCAATTGGAATGCGTTAAATGCAAAAATACTGTTTCCGGTGGTATTCGTATGCCGATTAACACCGGCGCTTTAGAGGCAATGCGGTATATATGCAGTTGCGACAGTAAGCTGCTGTTTTCCTTTTCCATCGGCGAGACATCGCTGAAATATTTGTCTGACATTGCGGAAAGCTATTTGGTCACCCAATTGGAAAGGGGCTTTTCAACCCTTGATTTTTACAAGACATTATTGATTACATCTTAGGAGTATATATGTTTGAACTTTACGAGCGTTCTATTGCAAAACTGGAGCTGAACCAGGTTCTTGCGCAATTATCCGAATGCGCAGGAAGCAAAATGGGTAAAGATGCCTGCGTAAAGCTAATGCCCACATCGGATGTGGAAGATGTCCGCGTTCTGCTTGCGCAGACCACGGCAGCATCTGATTTAATCACCTTAAAAGGAAATTTGAATTTCTCTGGCGTTTGCGATGTCACGACCGCTTTGGAACGTGCTGAACGCGGTGGAAGTCTGCAGCCAAAGGAACTTCTGGAAATTGCAGGAGTTCTGCGCTGCACAAGAAATGTGAAAGCATACACGGAAGACGATGAGCAGAAGACGGTTTTAGACGATTATTTTTGTGTGCTTGTTCCGAACAAGTTCTTAGAGGAGAAAATTTATAATTCTATCTTATCGGAAGAAGAAATCGCGGACACTGCTAGCCCGGAACTTGCGGATATCCGTCGGCATATGCGTGTGCAAAGCTCTAAAATTCGCGATAGCCTGCAAAAAATGATTTCATCCACAACCTATTCCAAATTCCTTCAAGAGCCGATTATAACCATACGGCAGGGAAGGTATGTGGTTCCTGTAAAGAGCGAACACAAAAATGATATTCCGGGTCTGGTCCACGATGTATCTGCAACCGGATCAACTTATTTTGTGGAACCGATGAGCGCGGTGAATGCAAACAATGCATTACGGGAGTTGGAGCTTCAGGAAAAGAGGGAAATTGAACGTATTTTGGCAGAATTATCTGCCCAGGTTGCAACCCATCGGGAGGCAATTGGAGACAACGTGACAGCTCTTGTGGCGTTGGATGTCATTTTTGCCAAGGCAAAGCTATCCTATCGTATGAAAGCCTGGGCGCCTGAAATGAACGATACCGGAAAAGTGGAGCTGCGTAATGCCCGCCATCCCTTGATTGACAGCAAAACAGTTGTGCCGATCTCATTGCGTTTGGGTGCGGATTTTGATACGATGATTATCACAGGTCCCAATACCGGCGGTAAGACAGTTACGTTAAAAACCGTCGGTCTTCTGACACTTATGGCGGAGTGCGGTCTGCATATTCCTGCCGGTGATGGAAGCTGCCTGTCAACCTTTGATGCCATATTGGCGGATATTGGTGATGAGCAGTCTATTGCGCAGAGTCTATCTACATTTTCCAGCCATATGCGCACGATAGTGGATATTGTGGAAAAATGCGATCATCGAACACTGGTCTTATTTGACGAGTTAGGCGCAGGCACTGACCCTGCTGAGGGCGCAGCGCTTGCTATCGCGCTGATTGAATTTTGCCGAAAAATGGGTAGTTTTGTTGTGGCAACAACCCACTATGCGGAACTCAAGCTTTACGCAATGCGGACGAAAGGCGTTATGAATGCCTCCTGCGAATTTAATGTGGAGACGCTGCAACCTACCTATAAGCTTCTTATTGGCGTTCCGGGTAAATCCAATGCCTTTGCCATTTCGAAAAAGCTTGGTCTTTCTGAGGATATTCTTAAGGAAGCGTCGGATTTGGTGGGACAGAGCGATAAGGACTTTGAAGACGTTCTGTCGCAATTGGAGCAACAGCGGCAGCAGATGGAATTTGCTAAGCTGGAAGCAGAACGGCTGCGGGCGGAAACTGAGAGTATTCGGCAGCAAAGCGAGCAGTTCAGCAAGCAAATTGCTTCGGAAAAAGAGAAGGCGCTGGAGCAGGCGCGTTTGCAGGCACAGCGCATTATTGAGGATGCAAGAATTGCTGCCAATGCCGCAACCGAAGAAATCAAGGCAATTAAGAAGCAGCTTTCTGAACAGGCAGACACACAAGGCGTAAACCAACGGCAGGCAGAACTGCGGAGAAGTCTCAATGATGCGGAAAGCAAGCTTCGTGCCCAAAGAAAAGAGGAAAAACGCAGCGCGCCGAGCCGCAGTGTGCTGGTAGGTGACACAGTTGAGCTTCTCAAACTTGGCACAAAAGCAAGTGTGATTGCAATCAACAAGGACGGTTCTTATCAGTTGCAGGCAGGTGTTTTGAAACTGACTGCAAAGCCGGATGAGGTGTATCTGCTGGAAAATGAAAATCCTTACGCACTCAAAGGCGCAAGACCTGCGCATTCCGGTCGGCAGATGAAATTGACGGCGATGTCCAACGAGGTTGACCTGCGAGGTATGGACAGTGTGGAAGCAGTCTGCGTTATGGAACGTTATCTTGATGAGGCTATGCGTAGCAATCTTCCCTCGGTCCGCATTATCCACGGAAAAGGCACCGGCACACTGCGTGCTGCTGTACAAAACGCCTTGCGTAAAAATAAATTTATTAAGTCATTCCGCCTTGGTATCTATGGCGAGGGCGAGGACGGCGTTACCATTGCCGAGTTTAAATAATTCTCGAAATGTTTGCGTTTGCCCTTATTTTTAAAAATATGTTGACTTTTTCTGTGAATTTGATATCATATACAAAGTGCTGTGTGGGCATAACCCACAAACAAAGGAGCGTATCATATGATTACTAAGGAAGTCGTTGTCCGTTGTGAATCCGGACTGCATAACAAGCAGGCTACATATTTCGTTCAGAAGGCGAACGAATTTGAATGTAGCATCTGGATTAGCATTGGCAATCGCAAGATGAATGCTAAGAGCCTGTTGGGCATTATGTCCTTAGGCGTTGTCACCGGCGCAATAGTTACCCTGTCTGCTGAAGGCGTTAATGCAGAGCACGCAGTGGCTGCATTGGAAGAACTTTTGCTGCGCGATGTGTATTGATGTTTAATTAGCTTCCGCCTCAGTGCCTTATTAAGCATTGGGGCGGTAATTTTTGGAGTGGGTGCTATGATGAAGGCATTAAAGAAAAAGGCAGCATCATTACCGCTGTCTCCCGGCGTCTATATCATGAAAGATGCGGAGGAGCGGGTGATTTATGTCGGCAAAGCGAAAAAACTGAGAAACCGCGTCAGTCAGTATTTTCAGGATTCAGCAAAGCATTCTGCAAAGACGCTGCATATGGTTCGTAATGTTGACCATTTTGATGTGATTGTTGCCGGCTCTGAGTTTGAGGCGCTGGTTTTGGAATGCTCCTTGATTAAGCAGTATATGCCAAAATACAACATTCTTTTAAAGGATGACAAGGGTTATCCGTATTTGCGCTTGGATATGAAACAGAAGTATCCGGTTATCACAATGGTCAATACTGTGGCGAATGATTCGGCAGAGTATTTTGGCCCATTCGGTAGCCGCGGTATTACAAGCGGTATTTTAGAGGCTATTCAGCTGGCGCTAAAGCTACCCAATTGCTCCAAGAAATTTCCGCGGGATATTGGCAAGGGAAGACCTTGTTTGCACCACCATATGAATCAATGTGCAGGCTGGTGTCAAGAGGCATTATCGCAGGCGGAATACTATCAAACGATGGAACAGGCAAGGCAGTTACTTCTTGGAAATTACAAGGGCGTTGCCGATGATGTTCGCCGGAAAATGCTGGCGGCTTCAGAAAATTTGCAATTTGAATTGGCAGCATCCTTGAGGGATCGGTTGCAGGCAATTGAAACCTTGGGGAGAAAGCAAATTGTAACAGCCGGCGCTTCTGCGGATACCGATGTGATTGGTTTTGCGCAGACAGAGACCAAGGCCTGTTTTGTTGTGCTGCATTTTTCCAGCGGTAATCTGGTGGATAAGGACTATGCAATTTTACCAGTACAGGATGATTCGGAAGTTGCAGTGTCTGCGCTGCTCAAACAGTATTATATTTCCCGGGGATTTGCACCGAAGATGATTTTACTCCCGTTTTATGTGGATGACGGGGAATTATTTGAAGCATTTTTGCTGCAGCAATATGGCAAGAAAACCCACATTAAGGTGCCGCAAAGAGGAGAAAACGTGCGTTTGGTAGAAATGGCGGTCACCAATGCCAAAGAAGAAGCAGAGCGGGTAACCGGTTTTGAAGAGCGCACGCAGGCAGTGCTGTCAATGCTTGGCAAAATGCTGGGTATCGATGCGCCGAAACGGATCGAATCCTTTGATATTTCCAATGTTTCCGGCACGGATATTGTTGCTGGTATGGTAGTGTTTGAGGATGGAAAACCGCGGCGTAGCGAGTATAAGCGGTTTAAGTTGGAAAATATGGTACAACAGGATGATTATGCGGCAATGTCCCAGGTAGTAAAACGCAGATTTACTCATTATTTGCAACAGGATAAGGCGTTTTCGGTGAAACCGGATTTAGTCTTAATTGACGGCGGCGTGGTGCACGCACAGACTGCGGTTAAGGCGTTGGAAAGCCTTGGGTTGCAGTTAAATGTGTTTGGTATGGTCAAGGATGATCGGCACCGCACACGGGCGCTGGTAACCCCGGATGGAGATAAAATCGGCATAGACACAAATCAGGCTATTTTCTCCTTTGTAGGAAACGTTCAGGAGGAGACCCATCGGTTTGCTATCAAATTTCATAGAGAACTTCGCAGCAAACGTCTGCGCCATTCTCAATTAGATGAAATATCCGGTATTGGTGCAAAACGAAAAGAAATACTTCTTAAAAAATTCCGCTCTGTTGCTGCAATCCGTCAGGCAGAACTGTCGGAGCTGGAGCGGTGTCTGCCAAAGGATGCTGCTGCATCAGTGTATGAGCATTTTCACAAACCTCAGGTAGAGGAGGGGAGTCTATGAGAGTAATTTCCGGTACAGCAAGAGGAACGGTGTTAAAAACTCCGAATGGAATGTTGACCCGGCCCACTGCAGACCGCGTGAAAGAAGCGCTGTTTAGCATTTTACAATTTGAGCTACCCGGAGCGGTTGTTTTGGACTTGTTTGGCGGCACCGGTCAGCTGGGCATTGAAGCTTTGAGCAGGGGTGCAAAGCGTGCCGTTTTTGTGGATGAGCGGGATGATGCCTGTAAGTTGATTTCTGAGAATTTAAAGAGGACAAAGTTCACGGAACGAGCAACGGTCTGCCGTAGTGATTATGCTGCATATTTGAAAAAATGTTCGGAAAAGTTCGACATTATCTTACTTGACCCGCCATATGCAGAAGTTTTTTTAGAAAATTCATTAAATTTGATAACAGAAATTGACATTTTACAATCTGGTGGTATAATAGTTACGGAGCGTCCTTTTGATAAGGAACTTTCTGTCGAATTTTCCGGGTATGTGCGCTCAAAAGATTATAAATACGGAAAGACATTACTCACGCTTTTTCGCAAGGCGTGACGGGTAATGTAAGGGTACTATGAAGATTGCCATTTATCCCGGCAGCTTTGACCCGATTACCAGCGGACATTTGAATATTATCCGACGTGCTGCAAATATTTTTGACCGTTTGATTGTTTGTGTTATGGTTAATCATAGCAAAGAGCCTATGTTTTCCAGAGACGAACGGGTTGAAATGATTAAGCGTGTTGTGGGCGATATTACAAATGTGGAAGTGGATTCATCTGATGAACTACTTGCAGAATATGCCAAGCGCAAAGGCAGCTGTGTAATTGTAAAGGGTCTTCGGGCCGGTTCGGACTTTGAGAATGAGTTTCAGATGGCGTTGATTAATCATAAAATCAACCCAACTCTGGATACAATGTTTTTAACAGCCGAGCATCAATATATGTATTTAAGTTCCAGTACAGTGAAGGCGTTAGGCGGCTATGATGTTGACCTTACCGATTTTCTGCCGGAACAAATTATTCCAGATTTTAAGCAGCGGGTAGCTGCCATAAACCAAGGAGGAAATAGAAAATGAACGAGCAAAATATCGAAGATATCATCTCCGCGCTGTATGATAGGCTACAGGATGCCAGAGCACTGCCTTTGGGTGCTGACAAGTGCATTGTTGAGCGTGACAAAGTTTTGGATATGCTTGATGAAATCATTGCACAGCTTCCTGTTGAATTAAAGCAGGCTCGCACAATTGTAGAATCCCGCAATGAGCTGATTGGTCAGGCGCGCCGTGAGGCTGAGGCTTTGATTCGCCAGGCTCAGGAAAAGGCTGACAAGATGGTTGAGGATGAGGCAATTTATCAAGAGGCTAAGCGTCAGTGTCAGGAGATGGTTCTGCAGACAAAGAACCGTATGGCTGAGCTGCGTAAGGTAAGTAACGATTATATGGATGATGCACTGCGCCGCACTGAGGAGGCAATTGCGCTTTCTCTGGAGGATGTCCGTGATACTCGCACCAAGTTCAAGGCTTTGGTTGAGAATCAGGAAAAGAAGGCAAGTGCTGAAGTTCTGGATATTGAAGAGTAATATAGAAAAACAGCTCAAAATATATTTGGGCTGTTTTTTTAGGTATGTGGAGGATATATATGGATTATTTAAAAAACTACGAGTTTTGGTGTAACGCAAATCTTCCGGCAAGTTTGCAAAACGAACTGGAAGCCATTCGTGATAATGAAGAGGAACTGAAAGGGAGATTTGGTTGTGATTTGCAATTTGGCACAGCCGGTATGCGCGGTATCATGGGTGTTGGCAGCAACCGCTTAAATTACTATACTGTGCGGCGTGCAGCGCAAGGTATGGCTGCGTGGCTAAACACGACGGACCTGCCCAAAAAAGCGGCTATCGGTTATGATTCCCGGCATAATTCAGCGCTGTTTGCAGAAGCCTGTGCGGTTGCTTTTGCTGAGGCTGGCATTCACACCTACTTGTTTGACCGGTTGGCGCCGACCCCCATGCTTTCCTATGCTGTTCGTGAACTTCGGTGCGGATGTGGCATTGTGATTTCTGCCAGCCATAATGCAGGTGCATACAACGGTGTAAAATGCTACGGTCCGGATGGCTGCCAAATGACAGATGAACCTGCCGCGGTTGTGACCCAAAAGATTGGGGAAATTCCTTATTTTGTGCCTGAAGCAAAGCCGTTTGCTGCATTTTTGCAAGAAGGTCTGATTTCCTACATTCAACAGGAACTGTGGGAAACCTATTATAAGACAGTACTTGCAGAAGCGGTGGCTCCTGAGGTAATTGGCAAAGCGAAGTTGAATATTGTTTTTACCCCGCTGTGCGGCACTGGTAATGAGCCGGTTCGGGAAGTGCTGAGCCGATTGGGCGTTAACATTGCTGTGGTTTCCTGCCAGGAAAAACCGGATGGAGACTTTAAAACCTGTGAATACCCAAATCCTGAGACAGACGCAGCACTGAATGAAAGCTATAAGGTTGCGCAAACGAATCCTTGTGATGTTATTTTGGGTACAGACCCTGATTGCGACAGAGTTGCCATCGCAGTGCCGGATGGTACGGGCTTTAGAAAGCTCTCCGGCAATGAACTGGGCTTTTTGCTGATGGACTATATCCTGAAAGCAAGAACTGAAAAGAAAGACATTCCTGATGGGGCAATTGTTGTCCGCAGTATTGTTTCTTCTCCGCTTGCAGACCGGATTGCAGAAAATTACGGCGTCACAATGCGCGCTGTTTTGACCGGTTTTAAGTATATTGGCGGCGAAATTTTAGAACTGGAAAAGAAGTCTCAGGAAGACAGGTTTGTCTTTGGCTTTGAGGAAAGCTGCGGCTATCTTAAGGGTACGTATGCAAGAGACAAGGATGCGGTGGTTGCGTCAATGCTGGTATGCGAATTGGCGGCATCTTTGAAATTAAAGGGCTTGACGATTTTGGATGCGCTGGACGGGTTGTATCAGAAATACGGTTATTATCTTGCCCACGTCCAAAGCGTTGAACTGACTGGCGCGGATGCGATGGAGAAGGCTGCAAAAATTATGTCTGACCTTAGAGAAGAGATTCCGGAGGCAATTGGCGGTGCAAAGGTGACTGCTGTGCGGGATTATAAAAGCAGTGTGCAGACGGATGCTGCGACCGGTGACCAATCTGCAATCCTGCTGCCGAAATCCAATGTACTGGAGTTTCTACTTGGCAATAAGGGTAGTGTGATTGCCCGTCCTTCCGGTACGGAACCGAAGGTTAAGTTCTATTACACAGCAGTTGGCTCTGACTCCAATGCGGCGAAAATTCTCCTTAACAAAATGATTGCGCAGATGTCGCAGTAAACATTTTAAAATACCTGAGGCAATAATTTGCCTCAGGTATTTTTTTGCGTTCTGCGAATAGAATGATAGCAAAAAGGGGAGGGGTATATATGAAAAAAATCAGAAGTCAAAAACGGGATAAAACTATGCCTTTATCTGCAGGCATCGGCACATCGGTTGCGGCGTTGGTATCGGTGGTGTGCGTGTGTGTCTTAGCCTTGCTGATTTCCGGGGAAAGTTTACCGCTAAATACTGCGCTGCTGGCAATGCCTGCGGTGCAATTGCTGTCTGCGTTTTTAGGTTGCCTGGTTGCGGGACAAACCGTCAGCTGTAACAAATCAGCGACCTGTGGCATTGTGTGTGCGAGCTACTATGTATTGTTGGTAGGTGTATCTGCGCTGTTTATGCAGGGAATCTCCGGTGAATTTTGGGTTGGGATTCTAATGAGTGTACTTGGATGTTTGGCAGCAATGTTTCTGTGCGCCCGGGAAAAATCATCCGCAGGGAAGGGCAGGCGCAAAAAAGCACGCGGTTAATATGCACAAAATTTATTTTCGGTAAAAAAATAGGTCAAAATGACTGAAAAAATCTGAAAACAGCAAAATCAATATATGGTATGAAAAAATGCACGAGTTCACAACATCTTGCTATAATATTAATTTTGTCCATATTGTTTGAATCCGTTTACATAATTTTGTTTACATAAAAATGTACACAATCCACAAAAAATATAATTTCGTCCATTTTTCCCTTGCAATTACTTAAGAATTGGTGTATAGTATTTGAGCATATATTATGTTCGGTTCATATCGCTTCATATGTTATGTTTATTACAAAAACACCGATATATCCATATTTAAGGAGCGTTTCGGTGCGTAAATCAATTGTTTCAGTCAAATCCAGACATTGCTTTGTCTTTTATTATTCTCTCGTGTGGCTTGCAGGTTTGATTGCCGGTGCTTTGGCAGCAACCCATTCATCTACTATACATAATTCTTGGACGCAATCTCTTGTTGAAAGTCGATTGTCGGTCGTTGGTTTTCTTGCAAGTCTTATTTTCCCTTTTTTGTTGTCTGCCATCTTTTTTAGGATGTCATTATTTGGACTTGTCATACCGCTGATTTTGAGAAAAGCCTTTTCTTACAGTTGGTGTGTATGCATTCTTCGGATCTGCTTTGCAGATGCCGGTTGGTTGTTAAGCAACCTGCTGATATTTTCCGATTCTATCGTAACGGTTCTGCTGTTGTGGTACTGTTTTCGGAGGTTAAGTCAGAATGATAATCGCAGACAAGTTGACCTGTTGCTATGTGTTGTAATCACATTGGTGATTGGTTGTATAGATTGTTGTGTAATATCTCCCTTTGGGATTTCACTGCTTTTACATTCATAACGGAAAGGTACGCGTTTTCATGTTGGATTTGATTCAGGCCTACGAAAATTATCTTTCGAAGGTAAAACAAGCATCTGCCAACACCATTGCTTCGTATATGCGCGACATTCGGCAATTTTCTCAATGGCTGCGCAATCACGAAGGCAAGGATGTGTTAGATGCCACACAACTGAATATTTCTGATTTCCTTGCTTATTTGGAAAATGAAGGCCGTACTGGTGCGACAATTTCCAGAAGCCTGGCAAGTCTGAAGAACTTTTATGCCTATGTTGTTTCTTCCGGTTTCCTTGAGAAAACACCAGTTATTGAAATCCGTATTGACAGGGGCGAGAAGAAACTGCCGCAGATTTTAACCGGTAGAGAAATCGAACTGCTGCTGGCGCAGCCTGCAGCAGTGGATGCCAAGGGTATTCGCGATAAAGCAATGCTGGAGCTTATGTATGCAACCGGTATTCGTGTGAGTGAATTGATTGACCTGAATGTGGATGATGTTCACTTAGAACAGGGCATTATCAAGTGCAGCAGTGCTAAAAAAACACGCATTATTCCGCTTTATCCTGCGGCGTTGAAGGCACTTTCTGCATATTTGAAGGACGTTCGCAACAGTATGTTGGCTTCTCCGGATGAGAATGCGCTATTTGTGAATGTCAGCGGCGTTCGCATGAGTCGACAGGGTTTCTGGAAAATCCTGAAGCACTATCAGGAGACTGCACATATCGAAAAAGAAATCACCCCGCATACTCTGCGTCACAGCTTTGCAGTACATCTTTTAGAAAATGGTGCAGATTTGGGCTCTTTGCAGGAGCTTATGGGACACCGCGATATTTCCTCAACACAGATGTACACACACCTTGTGAATCAGAAGCTGAAATCTGTGTATGAAAAATGCCATCCGAAGGCATAATTTAATCTAAAATCAGAGTGTCGTGGCAAATGCAACGGCACTCTGTTATTATATAAGAATACCGGTTTGGCAAAAAGCCAAACCGGTTCTTTTATTATTCGAGAACAAAGGGTGTTTTCGGGTCTGTAAATTCTTTTAATCGCTGCTGATAAGCATCCATTGCGGCATCCCGGAAAGCTGCGGTAGCGGCAGTTCCGGTAAGCCCGATAAGATATTCACAAAACAGAGGATTCAAGGGGAGGATGGGACCTAAAAGTTGCGTGCAAATCAAGTTGTTCTTTCGCATACCTTCCAGCTTGCTGGTGGGGTTAATGCCGTCACCCCGTAAGCATTTGAGAAAATAGTTTTGGGAATTGTCTCCGTAAAGAAAACTGAATTGGGAACGAAAACCGACAAGCTGAATACCTGTAACTTCGCCCAGGACCATACCGTTGTATCGGCGGAATACATCTGTTTTAACAGTCAAGTCAAAAATACCGAGCCCATGAGTGACGATGTCTTCTGAAAGATACTGAATTTCCTTTGCAAAAATTTCACCGGCATTTCCGGTAGCTAAGAACGGAATGCCTGCATCGATGAGCTGTAAAATTCTTTCCCGGTAGGGAAGCAGTTTATCAATTACCTTACGCTGGGTTATTTCGCTCATACAGCCGATATATAACAAATCCGGCTGATGGTCAACAAAATAAGGCGTATCGGTCAACTTTGTGTAAATAAACTGTGCTTCAGGTAATGTGGCTTCCAGATATGTGGGGTTTTGGCTGTCGCCATATAAACCGCACACTTCTTGAAATAGTATTTCCACAGTCATTGTGCATTACCTCCGTTTCCTAAGGCGATAAGTTTATTTTTGACCTGATTTGCCTCTTTCACCATATACGGGCCGTAAAGGACGTAGATATCCTTGGATAAGGTCGTGTCCAGTAAATCGGTTCCGGCATTGGAAATGGCGGTCGTTTTGATTTTATCCGGGGATACACCTGCCATCAATGCACGAAGGTATTGGTCTTTGCATCGGGGACCTGAGAAAATAATTTGTGTGATAGTTGGGTCGTTTAGGTAGGAATAATTGCTGTCATAGAGCCAGCAGGGGCTTTCGGAGGCTTCAAAATTATCACCGACAAAAATAATAGCCTTGCTTTCTCCAGAGCATTTGGCGACGTAACTGAAACATCTTGCGCAGGCGGTGGGGTTTTGCCCCTTGGACAATTGCATCGTGACAGTGATGTCACCGGACTGAAGCTTGTCATATCGTGTCTTTACGATTTTTGATGTTTCAAAACCTAAGGAAATCTGTTCATAGCTTAGACCCATTGTGCTTAAAAGCGCAATCAGGCCGCAGAAATTATATAGGTTTACAATGTTGTCATTAATGAGAGAATAGGTTTCGGTTATGCCGTGGTGACAAACCGTGAAGGTTTTCTCTTCGGTATTGATTTCTGTAATGACAAAATCCGGCGCAGGGGAACAAAAATCACAACCGGTACAGTGCAGCCTGCCGATATGGTTATAGCGCAGGTACTCCGGCTTCAGCAACGCACCACAGACAGGGCAGTAGACGATATCCTGCAAATACACTGGACCGGAATCGTCTTGCTTATCAACATCCAAGCCAAAGTAGATCCGGTTTTTATTGTTTGGGGCTAATGTAGCACAAACCAAATCATCTGCGTTTAAGATAACAGTTGTGCTTTCCGGCAACGCCTTGTTGATAATAAAGCTGATAAATTCCGTATGAGCATTTCGCGCCAGGGAATCCCGCATAATATTATTGCATATCAGATAGTCCGGTTTTATATAGGGATAAATTCGCAGAGAACTGCGTTCGTCAACCTCAAGAACCGCGATTTCCTTTTTTGCCTTTCCGGAAAATGTGGAGTCTTCCAGTAGCGCGGTTGCAACACCGGCCTGAACATTGGAGCCCAGACTGTTGTTTGTAACGGTATAATGATTGGCAAGTAAAATGGAATTCAGAAGGTTACTGACCGTGGTCTTGCCGTTGGTACCGGTGACAGCAATGACTGTTTTAGGTGGTGTTAAGCCACCTAAAAAATCCTTATCGATTGCAACTGCAATTTTACCGGGTAGAAATGTTGCGTTTCTGCCAAGTAGTTTTAGACCAAGCAGTGCAATCTTACCTGCTAACATTGCAATATAGAAGCGAATTCTTTTCATATTATCTCTTCCTGTATATAATTTATTGATACCAAAACTATACCATAGTATGCCTCGAAAATCAAGGATAGATAAAGGGGGCGGATTTCATAAGCCAACCGGACTGTTGCATTTGATTTTTCGAGTCCCATTTACAATAAAAAAACAGACACCCGAATGGGTATCTGTTTTTTTGGTGCGAGAGAT
>JAZRHG010000103.1:0-19027 GCA_045644625.1 Faecousia sp. | reverse complement strand
TCAGGGTATTACCGAAGACGGAATCATTACAGATTACTCTGAGGAGGAAACAAGACTCCGCAAGGAAATGCTGACACATAGCGCTAAAAGTGTCTTTTTGTATGACCATACGAAAATGGGCAAACGGTCTCTGTTTAAGCTGTGCCATGCCGATCAGCTTTATCGAATTATTACAGATGAATAAAAAAGGAGTCGATCACTCGACTCCTTTTTTATTATACATTGAACAGGAAGTTGACGATGTCGCCATCCTTCATGACATATTCCTTGCCTTCACTGCGGACAAGACCCTTAGACTTGGCGTTTGCCATAGTACCGCAGGCCTTCATATCCTCAAAGGCGATGACCTCGGCGCGGATAAAGCCACGCTCAAAGTCAGTGTGGATTTTACCGGCGGCCTGGGGCGCCTTAGTGCCGTGTTTAATGGTCCAGGCGCGGCACTCATCGCTGCCTGCGGTGGGGAAGGAAATCAGACCCAGCAGGGCATAGGAGCTCTTGATCAGCTTGTCAAGACCGGACTCGCTGACACCCAGCTCTTCCATAAACATTGCCTTTTCTTCGGGGTCATCCTGCTCTGCAATGTCCGCCTCCAACTTGGCACAAATGGGCAGCAGCTCGCTGCCTTCTTCCGCTGCCAGGGCTTTGACTGCCATATAGTGGCGGTTGTTTTCCGGCTCGTTGATTTCGTTTTCTGCCAGATTGCCTACATAAATGGTCTTTTTCAGCGTCAGCAGGTCAGAAGTGCCAATCAGCGCCATATCGTCCTCGCTGCCGTCGAAGGTGCGGGCAAGCTTGCCGGCATTTAAGTGTGCCAAAAGCGCGGTGAACACCTCTACCTCACGGGCAAACTTCTTGTCGCCGCCCTTCATTGCCTTTTGCGCCTTGTCGATGCGGCGCTCCACCATTTCGATGTCCGCCATCACCAGTTCCAGGTTGATAATCTCAATATCCCGCAGCGGGTCGGTGCTGCCTTCCACGTGAGTCACATTGCTGTCCTCAAAGCAGCGGACAACGTGGACGATTGCATCGGTGGTGCGGATGTTACTCAGGAACTTGTTGCCCAGGCCCTCACCCTTGGAAGCGCCCTTGACAAGACCGGCGATGTCCACAAACTCAATGACTGCAGGAGTGAGCTTTTTGGGGTTGTGCAATTGGGCCAGCCAGTCCAAACGCTCATCCGGCACGGAAACCACACCCACATTGGGGTCGATGGTGCAGAATGCATAGTTGTCGGCAGGCACGCCTGCGTTGGTGATGGCATTAAACAGGGTGGACTTACCCACATTGGGCAGTCCTACGATACCTAATTTCATATGTTTACTCCTTTGGAAGATGTATTTTATTCAGTATATCAAACTTTCTGAAAAAACACAAGATTGCGAGCAATTATTTTTGAAGTATCTGTCCGAAAGCCTGTCGGGCTTGAAAAAATCGTGCTATAATATAAATAAGGAGGGGATATTATGAAGCTGATTTTTTTGGGAGCTACCCATGAAGTGACCGGTTCTTCCACATTGCTGGAGGCCTGTGGGAAACGGATTTTAATTGACTGCGGTATGGAGCAGGGGCTGGATATCTATGAAAACTGCGAATTGCCGGTGCTGCCCGGGGAACTTGATGCGGTGCTGCTGACCCACGCCCACATTGACCACTCCGGTATGATACCGTCTTTGGTGGCAAAGGGATTTACGGGGCCAATTTACGCCACAGAAGCAACCCACAAGCTCTGCAACATTATGCTTCGGGATTCTGCCCACATTCAGGAGTTTGAAGCTGAGTGGCGAAACCGGAAGGCAGAACGCGCCGGAGAGCCGCCCTATGTTCCGGTTTACACGATGGCGGATGCAGAGCAGACACTGCGCCAGTTTGAAAGCTATCCCTATGAGCAAACCTTTTCTCCTTGCGCCGGTATCTCTGTAAAATTTCAGGATGCGGGACATCTGCTGGGCTCTGCCAGCATCTACATCACCATAACCGAGGGCGAAGAAAGCAGAACTCTGCTGTTTTCCGGAGATTTGGGAAATATAGACCGTCCATTAATTAACGACCCTAAGCCTGCCCCCAATGCGGATTATGTGGTAATCGAATCTACATACGGTGACCGCCTGCACGGCGAGCGTCCGGACTATTTGACGCAACTAACCAAAATTCTGCAGGAAACCTTTGATAAGGGCGGCAATGTGGTGATACCCTCTTTTGCAGTGGGCAGAACGCAGGAACTGCTGTATCTGCTGCGGACAATTAAGGAAGAAAACCGCATCCACGGCCACGATGGTTTCCCAGTGTATGTGGACAGCCCCCTTGCGGTGGAGGCAACACGGATTTACGCCTCCGGACTTACGGGCTATTATGACGCGGAAACCTTAGCGCTTCTTGCAAAGGGGATAGACCCGATCACATTCCCGGATTTAAAACTGTCGGTTACCTCCGACGAATCCAAGCTTATCAATCTGGATAAAAATCCCAAGGTGATATTATCTGCCTCCGGTATGTGCGAAGCCGGTCGCATCCGGCACCATTTGAAGCACAACCTGTGGCGCAAGGAAAGCACAATTTTATTTGTGGGCTATCAATCGGCGAACACCGTTGGCAGAGCCCTGGTGGATGGGGCAGGAAAGGTGCGCCTGTTTGGCGAGGAAATTGCGGTCCACGCCAATATTGCCAACTTAGACGGCATCTCCGGACACGCAGACCGGGATATGCTGATAGCCTGGCTTGGAAATATGACCAGCCCCCCGAAACAGGTATTTGTCAATCATGGCGATAATGAAGTGTGCGACAATTTTGTCAGCTGGATTGGACAAAGGCTCGGTTTTCGGGCAGTGGCGCCCTATTCCGGTGACGGCTACGATTTGCTGACAGGGGAGTGCTTCCAAAAAGGTGTGATTACACCCAGCAAGAAATACAGCGAAGGCAGAAGACGTGCAGGTGTGCTTTATGAGCGGCTTTTAGAGGCTATGAAACGGCTGACAAAAATTGTAGAGAGCTTGAAAGAAGCGCCAAACCGGGAACTTGTGCGGCTGACTGACCAAATCAATTCCCTTTGCGATAAGTTTAAAAGATAAGATGATAAGCACCACAGGTCTGCGTGGTGCTTATGCTCCGCAAATGTACGCTGGCGGGACTCGTTTGCATTTTCTCCCACAGTCGTGGGAGAAAATTAAGGTGTTGCCGCCGTGGAAGGCGGCAAGCAACAGTCCACCGGACTGTTGCGAACTGATATTTCGAGTCCCGCAGCGAATCAAAAAAGCAGATACCCAAATGGGTATCTGCTTTTTTGGTACGCTGGAAGGGACTCGAACCCCTGACCTACTGGTTCGTAGCCAGTCACTCTATCCAACTGAGCTACCAGCGCATAACACATCTTGCTGACGTGCTTAGATATGATAGCACAACCAACTTGAAAATGCAAGCATTTTTTTCAAAAAACGCAAATAAAATTTTATTTTCTCAATGGGAAGGATTCTTGACAGAAATACAGTGGGTATAGTATAATAAGTTATACAAATCATACTTAACTTACCGGGAGGACTTGTTATGAAAAAGCCGGATGGGAAATTTGCGTGGACAGTAACCGTCGGAGAAAAGGGACAGATTGTTATCCCTAAGCAGGCACGCCAGGAATTTGGAATTATGCCGGGGGATACCCTTGTGATTTTGGGGGATAAGAAGCGGGGACTTGCCATTCCGCCAAAGGCTATGTTTGCGTCTTTTGCCCACGCGGTGTTTGAAACCGAGGAGGCAGAGGGATGATTGCGATACAAACCGAGAACCTCACCAAAGCCTATCGGGATGTGATTGCCACCGACAACCTAAATCTTTCTGTGCAGCAAGGAGAACTGTTTTCACTTTTGGGCGTGAATGGTGCGGGCAAAACCACCACCATTAAACTGCTCACCTGTCTTTTGAAGCCCACCGGCGGAACGGCGAAGCTGATGGGAAAGGACATCCTTTCTGAAACCGCACAGGTAAAGGCACTGTTGGGCATCTCACCCCAGGAGACGGCGGTTGCGCCCAATTTGACTGTCAAAGAGAATTTAGAGCTAATGTGCGGCGCGCAGGGTTTTTCCAAAGACAAAACAGTCACCAAAACCCGGGAACTGACGGAGCAATTTTCTCTGGGAGAAATTTTGGGCAAAAAAGCGGGTAAGCTATCCGGCGGTTGGCAGAGACGGCTGAGTATAGCCATGGCGCTGATTGGAGAGCCGCAAATTCTGTTTTTGGATGAACCCACCTTGGGTTTGGACGTGATTGCCCGCAGTGAGCTTTGGGATACCATTCGGTCCTTGAAGGGAAAAATCACTGTGGTGCTGACTACCCACTATATGGAGGAGGCAGAAGCGCTGTCTGACCGCATCGGTATTATGAAAGCGGGCAAGCTGATTGCCCTGGGTACAGCAGAGGAGCTAAAAAAACAGGCAGGCGCAGAAAAGTTTGAAGAAGCCTTCATCACCTTGGTAAAGGGGGTATCCCAGTGAGAACGTTAGCCTTTGCCAAACGAACGATGAAAGAAATCTTGCGTGACCCCTTGACCCTTGCCTTTGGATTGGGCTTTCCGGTTGTGCTGATTTTACTGCTTTCTGCAATCCAAGCCAATATTCCGGTAGCACTTTTTGAAATTGAGAAGCTTGCGCCGGGTATGACGGTGTTTGGGCTTTCTTTTATGACACTGTTTTCCGCAACCATCATCGCCAAGGACCGGGAGAGCGCCCTGTTGCAGCGGCTGTATGCCACACCGATGACCGCTGTGGATTTTATCCTTGGCTACACATTGCCTATGTTGCCCATCGCCCTGCTGCAAAGCCTTTGCTGCTATTTATTGGGCGTTATGTTAGGAATGGATATAACGGTTACTATCCTGTATGCCACACTTCTTGTTCTGCCTGCGGCATTGTTTTTTGTGGGATTGGGGCTGCTTTTTGGCAGCTTGCTTAATCAAAAGCAGGTGGGCGGCATTTGCGGTGCGCTGCTGACCAATCTTACTGCCTGGCTGTCCGGAATTTGGTTTGACTTGGACTTGGTGGGCGGCGTATTTAAAAAGATTGCGAACCTGTTGCCCTTTGTCCACGCGGTCAAGCTGGAACAGGCGATGATTGCCGGCGCATTTGACCGGATATTGCCCCATTTGCTTTGGGTGTTGGGATACGCGGTGGCGTCGGTTGTGCTTGCAGTGCTTTGCTTTTTGCGGCAAATGCGAAAAGGGGGATAAGATTTGCAAACCGAGAAAATCTATTCGTTCCTGCCGGAAGCTCTGCTCCCTTGGTATGAAGCAAACAAGCGGCAGCTGCCCTGGCGGGAAGACCGGGAACCCTATCACATTTGGCTTTCGGAAATTATGCTGCAGCAGACCCGCGTGGAGGCGGTTAAGGGCTATTACGCCCGTTTTTTGGAAACACTGCCCACGGTGGAAGCTTTAGCAAATGCCGATGACGAGCTGCTCCACAAACTGTGGGAGGGCTTGGGTTACTACTCCCGCGTGCGCAACTTGAAAAAAGCAGCACAGGTGATTATGCAGGAGCATAACGGTCAGTTTCCCACGCAGTACACGCAGGTGCGGGCGCTTCCCGGCATTGGCGATTACACTGCCGGTGCAATTTGTTCCATTGCCTTTAATCAGCCAACGCCTGCGGTAGATGGCAATGTGCTGCGTGTGATAGCCCGCCTGAGTGATGATGATACCCCTATCGATTTGCCGGCATATAAAAAACAAGTGCAGGAAAATCTTGCAAAAATCTATCCTAAGCAAGCGGGGGAGTTTACCCAGGCTTTGATGGAGCTGGGAGCCACAATTTGCGGACCAAACCGCAAACCGGACTGCGAACACTGTCCTTGTAAAGATTTTTGCTTAGGCAGGAAAAACGGCAAAGCTGAGCAGCTTCCTGCTAAAAACCCGAAAAAGGCAAGAAAAGTGCAGGAAATGACCGTATTTATCTTAAATTGCGGTGACAGTTACGCCCTGGAAAAGCGACCCGGGAAAGGTCTGCTTGCCGGTCTGTGGCAGTTTCCTAATTTGGAGGGGAAATTGGAAACCGCGGAGGCACTTCAAAAGTTAGAGCAAATGGGACTAAAGCCCTCTCAAATTCACCGGCAAGTAGAGCGCAAGCACATCTTCACCCACATTACCTGGCAGATGCGTGGATATTACCTGTCTGTAAAGGAAATGAACGATATCTACACTTGGCTGACTGCGGAGGAAATTTGCCGGCATACGGCATTGCCTACGGCTTTTCGGCAGTTTTGGGAGGAACTACACGATGTTTGATTTTCATATGCATAGCACAGTATCCTTTGACGGAAAATCCGCTGCAACAGATATGGTTTGTGCAGCGGTCAATAGCGGCTTAAAGGAAATTTGTTTTACCGACCACTTGGATTATGACCCCTTCCAGCCGAAGGACACTTATACCTTCCAAACTGAGGATTATAACCGGGTTTATGAAGGGTTGCACCATCCGGACCTGAAAATCCGACTGGGTTTTGAGTTTGGTATGCTTCCTGACAATGCCCAAACCCTAAAAGAAGATTTGAAACGCAGAAACTTTGATTTTGTTCTTGGCTCTGTGCATTTGGCAGAGAGTTTAGACATTTATTTTCCGCCCTATTGGGAGGGGAAAACTGTGGATGTGGCAGAGCAGCGATATTTTGCAGAGGTTCTGACCTGCGTGCAAAACCATAATGACTTTGATGTTCTGGGGCATTTGACCTATCCCGGTAAGGTGGCGTCCAATCCCACCCACAGACCGGTTAGCTATGGGCAGCACAAAGAGGTTATGGATGAGATTTTCAAAGTGCTGATTTCCAAAGGGAAGGGAATAGAGGTCAACACCAGCGGGAAAGATATCTGCGGCGCGTATCTTCCGGATGTTACCTATCTTCGCCGGTTCAAAGAGTTAGGCGGGGAAATCGTCACCGTAGGCTCTGATGCCCATAACACAGCACGTGTCGGTCAGTACTGCTTCCAAGTCTGCAAAATGGTGCAGGAAATTTTCGGTCATGTATGCACCTTTGAAAACCGCCGACCCATATTCCATAAGTGAAAAAACCCGCCACTTGAAAAAAGTGGCGGGTTTTTCTATATATTGTGGTTTACCTTGACTTTCTAACACAAAATGGGTATAATATACTGGATAAATTATGAAAATTATGGTAGGTAATTTGTATGGCTGTTAAGAAACAGGAACGGTACGATAACTCCAGTATTTCTATGCTGAAGGGCGAAGAACGTGTGCGCAAACGCCCTGCGGTTATTTTCGGTTCCGACGATTTAGAGGGCTGCAAGCACGCGGTGTTTGAAATTCTCTCCAACGCCATTGACGAGGCCCGTGAGGGACACGGCGACACCATTATCGTCACCCGTTACGAGGACTTGTCTGTGGAGGTGGAGGACTTTGGCCGCGGCTGTCCTGTGGACTACAATGAAAAAGAAAAGCGTTACAACTGGGAACTGGTGTTCTGCGAAATGTACGCCGGCGGCAAGTACGGCGAAAACGGCGAAAACTATGAATATTCTCTGGGCTTAAACGGCCTTGGCTCCTGTGCCACCCAGTATGCCTCGGAATTTTTTGATGCCACTATTCGCCGTGACGGCTTCCGCTATGACCTGCATTTTGAAAAGGGTCGCAACAAAGGCGGTCTTAAGAAAGAACCCACTGACCGGGGCAGAAAGACCGGCTCGGTGTTCCATTGGCGTCCGGACAAGCAGGTGTTTACCGACATTAACATTCCCGCCGAGTATTATCGGGATGTTCTGCGCCGGCAGGCGGTGGTGAACAAGGGCGTGACCTTCAAATTCCGCAATCAGGTTGGCGGCAAATTTGAAACTGAGGAATTTTGTTATGCTGACGGTATCCGTCAGTATATTGAAGAGCTGGTAGGGGACAATGCTTTCACCATGCCCACCTTCTGGGAGACAGAACGTCGCGGCAGAGATGCAGAAAACCGCCCCGAGATGAAGCTGAAAATCACCACCTCTTTCTGCTTCTCCAAGCAGGTAAACCACATTGAATACTATCACAACTCCTCTTGGTTGGAGTACGGCGGCAGCCCCGACCGGGCAGTGCGTTCCGGTTTCACTGCGGCCTTTGATAAGTTCCTGAGAGATAACAACAAGTACACTAAAAATGAGAATAAAATCATTTTCCAGGACATTCAGGACAGCCTGGTGCTGGTGACCAACTGTTTCTCCACCATCGGCTGCTTTGAAAACCAAACGAAAAAGTCTGTCAACTCCAAGTTCACCCAAGAGGCAATGACAAACTTCTTCAAGGAGCAGCTGAATGTGTGGTTCCAGGAGAATAAACAGGAGGCTGACCGGGCAGCTGAGCAAATTCTCATCAACAAGCGGGCTCGTGAAAGTGCGGAAAAGACAAAAATCAATGTGAAAAAAGGTCTCTCTGCAAAGGTGGATATTGCCAACCGGGTGCAAAAGTTCGTGGATTGCCGCACTAAGGATGCAAATCTGCGTGAACTGTATATCGTGGAGGGCGATTCCGCATTGGGCAGCGTCAAGCAAAGCCGTGACGCAGAATTCCAGGGCATTATGCCTGTCCGTGGTAAAATCCTCAACTGCTTGAAAGCGGACTACAGTAAGATTTTTGGATCCCCCATTATCACCGACCTTATGAAGGTGCTGGGCTGCGGTGTGGAAATCGAGGGGAAGAAGTCCAAGGAGCTTTCTTCTTTTGATATTGACAATCTGCGGTGGAATAAAGTGGTCATCTGTACCGACGCGGACGTGGACGGCTTCCAGATTCGCACCCTGATATTAACAATGCTTTACCGCCTGTGTCCGACGTTAATTCGGGACGGCTATGTGTATATTGCAGAGTCACCCTTGTTTGAAATCACTTATAAGGATAAGACCTGGTTTGCCTACAACGAGGCAGAAAAGGCAAAAATCCTCCGTGAAGATTTAGAGGGCAAGAAGCCTACCATTCAGCGCTCCAAGGGTCTTGGCGAAAACGATCCGGAAATGATGTGGATGACCACTATGAATCCGGAAACCCGCAGGCTGATTAAGGTGATGCCCGAGGATGCCGAACGTACCAGCTACTATTTCGATGTGCTTTTGGGCGACAACCTGCAAGAACGTAAGAATTTTATTTCGGACAACGGCTCTAAGTATTTGGAGCTTGCCGATATTTCGTAAGAGAGGTTCAAAATGGCAAGAAAAAAGAAGGAACCGGAACAGAATAAAAATGAGATCGATACCAGCAAGGTGGTTGGCCTTGTGGGCTCTACCACCGAGCAGGCGATTTCCGAAACTCTGGAAATCAACTATATGCCCTATGCCATGTCGGTTATCGTATCTCGTGCCATTCCGGAAATTGACGGCTTCAAGCCCTCTCACCGGAAGCTGCTGTACACAATGTACAAAATGGGTCTGTTAAACGGCAGACGCACCAAGTCTGCCAACATTGTGGGTCAGACTATGCAGTTAAACCCCCACGGCGATGCTGCTATTTATGAAACGATGGTGCGTCTTGCAAGGAGCAATGAAACCCTGCTGCATCCCTTCGTGGATTCCAAGGGTAACTTCGGCAAAGTCTACTCCCGGGATATGGCTTATGCCGCCTCCCGTTACACCGAGGCAAAGTTAGACAGTCTTTGCGCAGAATTATTCCGGGATATTGACTCGGACACCGTGGATATGGTGGATAACTACGGCGGCTCTATGAAAGAGCCCAGCTTGCTGCCCACCACATTCCCCAACGTGCTGGTATCTGCCAACCAGGGTATTGCAGTCGGTATGGCAAGTAACATCTGCTCTTTTAACTTAAAAGAGGTGTGCGAAACCACCATCGCCCTGATGAACAACCCGGACCACGACATTTTAGAGACCCTGCCCGGACCGGATTTTTCCACCGGTGCTGAGCTTTTGTTTGATGATAATGCCACCCGCGACATTTACACCACCGGCCGCGGTAGCTTCAAGCTGCGGGCAAAATGGCGTTACGAAAAAAGTGGTAACCATATCGAGATTTATGAGATTCCCTATTCCACCACCAGCGAAGTGATTATGGACAAGGTGGCAGATCTCATTAAGTCCGGCAAAATCCGGGAAATCAACGATATGCGCGACGAAACGGATAAAAACGGCTTGAAGCTGACGATTGATCTGAAACGTGGCGCAGAGCCGGAAAAGCTGATGCAAAAGCTGTTTCGCCTCACCCCTTTGCAGGATAGCTTTGCCTGTAACTTTAATATCCTCATTGCCGGAATGCCCCGTGTCTTGGGTGTGGGTGAAATCTTGGAGGAGTGGGTGGCTTGGCGTACAGACTGTGTTAAGCGTCGCCTGTTCTTCCAAATCGGTAAGAAAGAGGATCGGCTGCACCTGCTCAAGGGTTTGGAACGCATCCTTTTGGATATCGACAAGGCCATTGCCATTATCCGGGAAACGGAAATGGAGAATGAGGTTGTGCCCAATCTGATGATTGGCTTTGGCATTGATGAAATTCAAGCCAATTACGTGGCGGAAATCAAGCTGCGTAACATTAACAAGGAGTATATCCTCAAGCAGTTAAAAGCGGTTGATGAGCTGGAAAAGGAAATTGCAGATTTGCGTGATACTTTGGGCAGCTCCCGAAAACTGAAGAACCTGATTATCAAGGAACTGCAAGAGGTTGCTAAGCAATACGGCCAGCCCCGTAAGACAGAAATTATCTACGAATCTGCGCAGATTGAGCCGGAGGAGGAAGAGGATGACACACCGGATTATCCGGTGACCCTGTTTGTCTCCAAGGCAGGATATCTCAAGAAAATTACCGCCCAAAGCTTGCGTATGTCCGGTGAGCAAAAGTTTAAAGAAGGGGATAGTTTAGCCTTTTCTGCAGAAACTACCAACAAAGCGGAAATTTTGGTATTCACCGATAAATTCCAATGCTACAAGAGCCGCTTAAGTGAATTTGAGGACGGTAAGGCATCGCTCCTGGGTGACTATCTGCCCCAAAAGTTAGGTATGGATCCGGGGGAGAATGTGCTGCACGTGATTTTGCCGGGAGATTACAAGGGCTTTATCCTATTCTTCTTCGAAAACGGCAAGGTTGCCAAAGTGCCCCTTTCTGCTTATGAGACCAAGACAAACCGCAAGCGCCTGATTGGTGCATTCTCGGATAAGAGTCCTCTAAAGGGTGCAATTGCGCTGAATGCAGATACGCAGGTTGCACTGTATTCTACCGATGGCCGCGTGGCGGTGGTGTCTACCGCACTTCTGCTGCCGAAAACCACCAAGAACACCCAGGGTGTCAGCGTGATGGGCATCAAGAAAAAAGCACAGCTTGACCACGTGCTGCTGCTGGAGCAAAGCGGCATTACCAATGTCAGCCGCTATCGCTGCCGTACTATTCCCACTGCAGGCGCGCTTTTAAAAGAAGAGGATTCCTTGGAAAAACAGGCAAGCTTTGATATTTGATGGGGGAATATGATGGGAAACAAATGGACAGTTGCAAAGGATATGGTGAAAACCCTGGTGGGCTGTTTACTTTTTAGCTTGGGCTTTAATTTGTTTCTTGTGCCCAACGGCCTTAACGCCGGTGGCATCTCCGGTCTTGCTATGGTAGTGACCAGCTTTACAAATCTGGGTACTGTGGGTAGTTTGACTGCCCTTGTCAATATTCCCTTGTTTGCCATTGCAGGTAAAAAGATTGGCAAGAAATTCTTCTATTATTCTCTTGTGGGAATGCTGATTAGTTCTTTGACTATCGACACCCTTGCTTTGCTGCCTACACCGGGTACAGAGCCGCTGATTGGCGCTTTGTACGGCGGCGCACTTTGCGGTTTGGGGTTGGGAATTGTATTTTCTGCCGGCGCTTCCACCGGTGGCTCGGATATTATCACCCGACTGCTGAAGCTGCGGTATCAAAATGTGCCCATCGGTGTGATTACTATGATATTTGACTTGTCGGTAGCCGCGTTGACCGGTCTTGCTTTTCGGGATGTCAGCTGTATGCTGTACAGTGGCGTGGCAATCTTTGTTTCCGGCAGAGTGATGGATGCGGTGGTGTATAGCTTTGACTATTCTAAAGTGGCGCTGATTATCAGCGTTCATCACCAGGAAATTGCCCAATGCATCACTGGGAAGCTGGAACGGGGTGTTACCTATTTGCAGGGTGAGGGATACTATTCCGGCAAGGACACCAAGGTGATACTCACTGCAGTGAAACGCCATCAGCTTGCAGAACTAAAGGCGCTGGTTACACAGATTGACCCGGATGCATTTGTGATTTTGCAAGAGGCCCATCAGGTGTTAGGTGACGGCTTCTCCCGATATTCCAAAGATTCTTTATAAAATTCAGAAAGGAGGACACAATGAAACGTATTTTCAGCATTTGCGCAGTGCTGCTGATTTTTTTGACTGGCTGTGATTTCGGAGCAGAAAATGAGCGGCTATACGTGGAGCCCTATCACGGCATTGAGCAAAAGGAAAAAAATGAGGTTGTACAGGTGGAGACGTATCTGCAAATGCGTGAAGCTTTGCTTGCAGAAATTGAAAGCGGCGCAAACCGTTTGCTTGTGTCTGTGTCCTCGTTTCAAAATGCTTCGGCTGATTACTATGTGGAAACTGCTGTGGCATACATATTGGAAAATACGCCCATTGGGGCATATGCAGTGAATGATATTTCCTATGAAATCGGTACAAACCAGGGGAAGGATGTCATTGCATTTCAGATTGACTATCTTCGCGGTAAAGGCGAGATTATGCAAATCAAGCAGGCGGAAGATATGCGTGCCGGTTGGAACTATATCAAAACGGCGCTTTCCGAATGCGAGCCCTCCGTGGTGTTTCGTGTAGAAAACTATACCTCCACAGATATTTCCCAGTTGGTTACGAATTTCGGAAATGATAATCCCGATGTGGTGATGGAACAGCCCGTTGTGCGAGCCGCTGTTTATCCGGATAATGGTGAGGAACGGATTGTGGAAGTGCAGTTTTCCTACCAAAATAGCCGGGAAGATTTGCGAAATATGCAAAAACAGGTGGAAACTGTGTTTACCTCGGCAGAACTCTATGTTCAGCAAACGGCGCAGAAAGAATCCTACGCCCAGATTTACTCGTTTTTAATGGAACGAAACGAATATCAAATCAAAACCTCCATAACACCGGCATACAGCCTTCTGCATCACGGTGTAGGTGATAGCCGGGCGTTTGCCAATGTCTACGGTGCTATGTGTCACCGTGTTGGCTTAACCTGCCAGACCATATCCGGCACAAGAAACGGTGAGCCGTGGTTTTGGAATGTGGTAAGTTATGGGAGAAACTATTATCATGTGGATTTGCTTGCTTGCAGAGAGCAGGGAAAATTCCAAATGCTCACAGATGAAGATATGGCAGGCTATGTCTGGGACTATTCCGCGTTTTAAGTTTTTAAGAGGTTATGCAAGAATTTTTCGAAAAGGTATTGACTTATCGTGAAAATCTGTTATAATACCTCTTGTTCCGCGGGTGTAGCTCATCCGGTAGAGCGCCACCTTGCCAAGGTGGAGGTAGCGAGTTCGAGCCTCGTCACCCGCTCCATAAAAAGACCGACTCTTTCGAGTCGGTCTTTTTCATTATGTGATGAGGCTCGAAAGGTCAAGTCCGACAGTCCGGTGGACTGTCGGGCACCGCCGGCTGGACGGCGGTGCAACCTTATGCACCTTCCAAAAGGGAAGGTGCAGCACCGAGCCTCGTCACCCGCTCCATAAAAAGACCGACTCTTGTGAGTCGGTCGTTTTTCGTAAAGATTGCGATAAAAATAGTATGTTTTTTGCTTGCAAAAAAGTAAATATATGGTAGACTATGAATAGAAACAGGTGCTAAGAAGCCTATTTCAAAAATGTTCGGTGAGAGCTTGCATTTGGCAAGAGACGAAAGGAGAAAGAATATGAGACCAAGACTGGAAGATATGACCCTGAGAGAGAAAATTGGCCAGACCGGCCAGCCCTCTCCCGGTGCGCTGCAGGATGGCGTTAGAAGATGCGGCAGCTACAGTGCCTATTTTAAGGAAAATCCCTTTGGCAGCTTCTGGCTTTCCGAAAGCTGCAAGAAGCCTGATGGCACACCCTTTGCTTCTCCTGCGGAAATGGGCGAGGCAATGCGACAAATCAGCCTGGATATTCAAATTCCTCTGCTGATCACCGCCGACTACGAAAACGGTTGTGATACATTGTTCCCCAACCTGCATCCCTGTGGCACCAACTTAGAAATGGGTGCTGCTGCAAGCAGACTGGACCTTATCTATAAGCGGGCTTACTACTGGGCAAGAGAGCTGCGTTCCTGTGGCGTCAACAACCCCTACGGCCCGGTCAATGACCTGCACAAGAACTTCTTCAGCGCAGGCATTATGCGTAAGATTTCCGACGATTGGCGTATTGTTGCCAAAGTCCAGGAGGCTCTCATTAAGGGTATTCAGGATGCCGGTATTGCCGCTTGCTGCAAGCACTATCCCGGTTTGGCTGACGATTACCGCGATGCCCACTTCAGCACCGGCGGTAAGGATATGCCGATGGACGAGTGGTATGCCAACGAGTTCAACATCTTCAAGTCTGCCACCGAAGCCGGTGTTATGAGTATGGAGACCAACCACCACCCCTGGCCCTCTGCAGATCCCCGTTACGCCCGTGGCAGAATTTATCGTCCCTGCACTGCTTCCAAGCCGGTTATGGACATTCTCCGGAACGAGGTAGGCTTCAATGGCGTGCTTTACACCGATGCCGTGAATATGAAGGGTATGTCTGCATTGTTTGACCACGAGGATGTGTACATCGAAAGCTTTAAGGCCGGTCACGATGTGGTGATCTTCGTTCACGATGATTACTTCGACATTATGGAAAAGGCCTACCACGATGGCAGAATTACGATGGAAGAAATCGACGAGAAGGTCACCCGTGTGCTGGACTTGAAGGAGAAGCTGGGCCTGTTTGACGGTCCTTTGACCCTGGATCCTCTGACTGAGGAAGAAAATGCCGACTACGATCGCGTCCTGACTGAACTGGCGCAGACCGCGCAGACTTTGCTTCGCAACGAGGCTGGTTTGATTCCTGTGGATCCCAAGAAGGTAAAGAATGTTGCAATTTTCCCCTTGTGCCCCTCTGAAAGCTTTACAACAGAAAGCGTGCAAATTATGAAAGAAGCACTGGAAGAGCGCGGTATGAATGTGACCATCGTGCCTAAGCTCACCAGCAAGAATGTAAAGCCTATGGCGGAAGAAAACGACCTGATTATTTACGCCTGCCAGTTGAAGTGTACATTCCCCTTGGGTATGCCTTTCTACTCTGACAATCAGCTCAACTACCTGTTCAATTCCTTGAGCTATGGCGCGGAGAAGACTGTGATTGTCTCCTTCGGCAACCCCACGATTTACTACAACTACTTTGACGGCTGCGATACCTTTATCAACACCTACTCTGCTGACCGCAGCGCGATGAAGGTGGTTGTAGACGGCATCTTCGGCGATTTCGAATTTAAGGGCAAGTCTCCCGTATCCCTCATTCCTGACGGCAAGGTATACGAAGTGTAATCTCAATTTCACATAAAGAATGTGGCACACTCCTTAGGAGTGTGCCACATTGATTTTACAGAACTTTAGAAAGAAATTCTTTTAGTCTGGGATGCTGGGGATTGGAGAAAAATTCGTCCGGTGTGTTTTCTTCCACAAGCTTGCCCTCGTCCATAAACAGCACACGGCTGCCCACTTCCTTGGCAAAACCCATTTCGTGGGTAACAACCACCATCGTCATTCCCTCAGAAGCCAGCTCTTTCATAACCTCTAAAACTTCGCCGACCATCTCCGGGTCCAGCGCGGAGGTGGGCTCGTCAAAGAGCATCACTTCCGGCTCCATAGCCAAGGCGCGCACGATGGCGATACGCTGTTTCTGTCCGCCGGAAAGCTGGCTGGGATATGCATTGGCACGGTCCTCCAAACCCACCCGGGCAAGCAGAGCCATAGCTTTCTGCTTGGCTTCCTCCTTGGACTTTTTCAGCAGGTGAATGGGGGCAAGGGTCATATTCTGCAAAATGGTCTTATGGGGAAACAGATTGAAGTGCTGGAACACCATACCCATTTTTTGCCGGTGAATATTGATGTTGGCGTTTTTGGCAGTAATATTGTTGCCGTTAAATAAAATGGTGCCGCTTGTGGGAATTTCCATCAGGTTCAGGCACCGCAGGAGGGTGGATTTGCCGGAACCGGAGGGACCGACAACCACCACAACCTCGCCTTTTTTGATATCGGTACTCACACCGTCCAAAGCCTTGATATCGCCTTTACCAAAGTGCTTTTTCAAATCCTGTGCGGAAATGATGATATTATCGTTCACTGGTTCTCAGCCTCCTTTCCAGTTTATTTACAAGGAAGGTAAAGAATGTGACCATCACCAAATAAATCAGCGCAGTCATTAGCAGGGGGAACAAATAGTCATAGGAAATACCGCCTACGATGTTACCGGCATAAGTCAGTTCTGCAACAGATACGTAAGCGGCAACGGAGGTTTCCTTTAATAGCACGATAAATTCGTTTGCCAAAGAGGGGAGGACGGCTTTCAGGGTTTGGGGGAGAATGATGTGCCACATAGTTGCCACATAACCGAAGCCTAAGGAACGTCCGGCCTCCATCTGACCGGGGTCGATAGACATAATGCCGCCGCGGATAATTTCTGCCACATAGGCACCGGAGTTGATACCGAAAGCGAAAGCAGCCACGGAAAGTCCGTCCCGGCTGGAGGCAAACGCCACGAACCACCAAATCAGCAGCTGCACCAGCACAGGTGTGCCGCGGATGACAGTGACGTAAATATTGCAAATCCAGTTGCAAATGCGCAGAATAGCCTTGCCGATGCCCCGCAGCTCGTGGCGGTTTTTATCCCAGGTGGAACGCACCAATGCGATCACCACACCAATCACCACGCCCATAATCAGCGCCAGCAGGGTAATACGCAGGGTGTTGAGCAGTCCGTCTAAGTAAAGCTGGTAGCGGTCATCGTAAATAAAACATTTATAAAAATCGTAAAATATGTCCTCAATTTTCTCCGGAAGGTCTAATATCCACTGCGGAGCAATATCCGGCCATAATTTGGAAGGACCTGGTTTCATAATAGATATATCTCCTTTAACAGTTTGGCAAGGGGCTCAGGAAACCTGAGCCCCTTGTAAATGCTACAAATAGATTATTCAGCAGCGATGTACTTGTCGATAATGCCCTGAATGGTGCCGTCAGCAATCAGGTCCTTCACTACGGAGTTGACAGCCTCGTACAGGTCGGCATTGTCCTTGCTCATAGCAGCAGCATACTGCTCCTGAACGTATTCGGTGTCCAAAATCTTCAGACCCTCAACGGCTTCCACGAAAGCCTTTGCAGGCTCGTTGTCGATAACAACGCAGTCAACCTTGCCGGTCTTCAGAGCCTGCACTGCGTCAGCGCCCTTGCTGTAACGATCGATGGTAGCCAGACCTGCGTCTTCCAGGTCCCAGGTGGTGTACAGGTCACCGGTGGTGGCGCGCTGTACGCCGATGGTGTGGGAAGCGCCTTCTGCAAACAGGTCGTCAGCAGTGGTGATGGCAGAGTCCTCGTTTACGATGATGACCTGCACGCCGGTGGCGTAGGACTCAGTGAAGTTCACAGCTTCCTTGCGCTCATCGGTAACAGTCAGACCAGCCAGGCCGATGTCAGCCTTGCCGCCCTTGACGGACTCGATGATGGAGTCAAACTCCATATCCTGAATGACCAGCTCCAGGCCCAGCTTTTCTGCGATAGCCTTTGCAATCTCTGCATCGATACCAACAATTTCGTTGCCCTCAACATACTCGTAGGGAGGGAAAGCGGCGTTGGTAGCCATGGTCAGCTTACCGGCGACAGCAGTCTTCAGAGTGGAGCCGGTGGTTCCACCGGTAGTGCCGTCATTGTTACCGGAGGGGGCGCAGGCGGCCATCAGACTCATGACCATCAGAGCGGCCAAAACGATAGCGATCAGTTTCTTCATTTTCATTAACTCCTTTTCATTTCCCCTGTGGGGAGCGATTGAATGATTGCATTATAGCGCGAATATTATGCATCGTCAATAGTATTTGGGTACAATATTCAGAAAAAATACAGAGATAAAATAGAGGATTTTACCAAAATGATATATAAAAACTGAATAAACGCATATAAACAGCAGGCTTGGCCCGTAAATATGCATCGCATATCATGCATATTTATGCATCGGTATCTATCCGGTACCATCTGGAAATCTCCTGTACCGCGGTGAAGCCCAGCCGTTTATACAGCGCCACAGCCCTTTCATTGGCGGAAGCGACTTCCATGGACAGGATCTCCTCGGATAGCACAGATGCAAGGGCAAGCACCACATCTGCTCCTGCCCCGGGCACTACGGAAATGACGGCATCGATCTTGTCGCCGGAAGCCTTGCCGATACCCAAAAGCTGTCCGTCGCGATGAACAAAATAACCGCTCCCATCGGCAAGCATGATTTTTCCGTCTTTTTCCGTCATATAAGAGGCATTTGGAACGCCTGCCATCCGTTCGTTATAAATGCTTCGCCACTTTTCCAGTGTTTCCGGCAGCACCGGAAACCACGCCGCATCCGTCTGGGGCAGGGAAGAGGCGGCGCACTGCATTCGCACCACTGCCGTATGCAAGGGGTACTGTTCCAGATCAGCATGTCCCGTGGCATAAAAATACTCTGCGCCGCAGGCCCGGCAAAAGCCGATGCATTCTTCCAGAAGCGGGATCGGCTGGTCGGTCGCCTGCAGGCGGATATAGGCTTCCTCCCGATAGGGGATCTGCTTCAAAATCAGGCTGGCGATGCCGAATTCGGTCGTAAACATGGGGATGTCCTTCATGGTCTCACCTCGTCTCTATCATAGCATTGTTTTCTCAAAAGGGCAAGCGGAGCAATAGATTGTGCAAGGTGCACTATGATTTTTAACATGATCCTATCATTTTATCGACAAATCCAACAATGAATTATGAATTGTTTGGAAATCGCCGAAAAAGTCCTTGATTTTCGAACGCAAATATGTATAATAAGCGTGTTGTTCAAATGAAAGGAG
>JAZRHG010000102.1:0-2085 GCA_045644625.1 Faecousia sp. | reverse complement strand
ATAGTCTTTCCTCTTTTTAGCTGAGGAGTGACTATGGGGATTTTTGTTATTGACAGCATGAGGTTACTTGTCGACAGTTCAACTCCTATATCCATTGCCATACAACAATAATTTTTACGGCTTTTAAAGCTACGGTATGTTTGTATCTGAAGCCAGCAAGTCTGAGACCGCTCTGCAGCAATTGTGGAGAGGCCTTTCTCTATATGGGACCACCGGGATAGGGGGACGTAGCGTTGACAAATGTTAGATTGCGGTTTATAATTATTAAAAATGTAACAAAAGGAATGTTTTGACATGGCCTCTGCAGATAAACGAATTGAACGGATGGTTATGGTTGCACGTATGTATTACGAGCAGGATATGACCCAAAATGAAATTGCAAAGGAACTGGGAATTTCTCGTCCGCTGGTCAGTATTTTGCTGACCGAGGCAAAGGCTTGCGGAATTGTCACGTTCCAGATCCATGATGTAGCCAATTCACGGCAGCTGATGATCAATCAGCTGGAAAATAAGTTCCCCGGCATACGGTTTCAGATTGTTCCAGATGAAAGCAATGAAGATGCCACTGATAATCTTCTGGCAAAGACTGCTTTTCAGTTTTGTTTCAACCAATTAACGGATGTAAAAAACATTGGCATCGGCTGGGGTTCCATGCTCAGTCGTATGACCACTGTGGTAGAGGATGTTTCAGCTGGTCAAGGACGTTCTGATAAGAATGTATTTCCTCTGGTAGGTGGTATTCGAACTTCCTACCGTGGGTATCACACAAATGAAATTGTCCGTATGATTGGAGAAAAAACCGGAATGGATGTGCACTATCTTTACTTTCCGGCATTCTTTGATGAAACAGCGGATCTGGAATATCTAAAGAGAATGGAAGACTTCCAGTTTATAAACCAGCTTTGGAATGAGATGGATGTTGCGTTGATCAGCATTTCCAATTATCCTTCCTATCCGGATATTGGTATTAAGTACCGCTTCGGTAATGATCTAATGAAGAAAAATGCAGTAGGACGGCTTTTGGCATATTATTATGATGTAGAGGGTAATCTGATCGACCCCTGGATCAATGGTGCGATGCAGCCGGATGTTCAGCAGTTGCGCAGTACAAATCAGGTTATTGCGGTATGTTCCACGCAGCTTCGTCCCGAATGTGTGATCGGAGCGCTTTTAACAAATGTTATAAAAACAATTCTGATCCCGGAATCTCTTGCAGAGAAAGTAATTAAGGTACTGACAACTGAATAAATCATAGAATTCATCGTCAAACACGCTAAAATCACATTTTTGGTTTTGGTGTGTTTGACGATTTTTTGTTACATTTGTAAAAATGTGTTGAATAGGAAAATTACATATGTTAATATAATCGTGCAGATAATCTCTGTTAACTTAACAAATGTTATATGAGGTGCGAGTATGATTACGAAAGAACAACTGATTGTCCGTATCAAGAACGCATGTGCCGCAGTAGTTGGCGCAGAAGCAGAACTCACGGAAATTGACTCCCGTTTCGGTGATGCTGACCATGGCTTTACCATGACCAAGATCGCAAACACCATCAGCAATTCCATCGATGGCGCAGAAAATATCCAGGAGATGCTGGACAATGCAGCCTGTGCAGTTATGGGCCTCAACGGTGGCAGTGCGGTCCCTCTGTGGAACACCTGGCTGGATGGTCTGCAGGAACATTCTGTAGCAGCAGATTCCATGACTGTTGAACAGGTAAAGGAAATGTTCCAGGGTGCTTACGAGGAACTGTACGACATGTCCACTGCTGAAGTGGGTGACAAGACCATGATGGACTCCCTGGTTCCTGCAACCAAAGCCATTCAGGCTTGGGAAGGTGATATGGATGGCCTGTTTGAAACTGCTGCAAAAGCTGCTGAAGAAGGTGCTGAAAATAGCAAGAACTTTGTTTCCCGTTTTGGTCGTGCCAGAAGCTATGGCGAGCAGACCATCGGCACTCCCGATGCTGGTGCTGTATCCATGAAATATTTCTTTGTCGGTCTGGCAAAGAAGTAAAAATATAATTTAGGAGGAAATTACTATGAAAATGAAGAAATTCATCAACGACGCCAATACCGT
>JAZRHG010000101.1:0-19221 GCA_045644625.1 Faecousia sp. | reverse complement strand
AATTCCGCCAAGCACTATGAGCATGCGCTGCACGCAGCGGCTTACGGCGTGGGCTGCGAGAATGTGACCATTGACCAGAAGAAGGTGGTTGCCCGGAAGAAAAAGGTGGTCAAGACCCTGGTTTCCGGTGTTGGCTATAAGTTGAAGACCTCCGGTGTCAATGTGGTGATGGCAGAGGCATTTGTGGAAGGCAAAGAGAATGACGCCATCGTCATTGCTGCCGGCGGCGAGAAGTTCGGCGCAAAGCAGCTGATTGTGGCAACCGGTTCTTCCAATGCAGTGCCCCCGCTGCCCGGTCTTAAGGAGAATTTGGGTGGCTTTGTGCTGACCAACCGTGAGATTTTGGATTTGGAAGAAATTCCCAAGGAATTAGTGGTCATCGGCGGCGGTGTCATCGGCTTGGAAATGGCAAGCTACTATGGCACTGTGGGCGCAAAGGTCACTGTGGTGGAAATGCTGGACCATATTGCCGGCGCTACCGACCGGGAGCTGAGCAAGATGCTGCAGAAGGACTTGGAGAAGAAGGGCATTACCTTCCTGCTTTCTCACAAGGTTATGTCCGTGGAGCCGGGCAAGGTGATTGCAGAAGCCCCTGACGGCAAGGAGATTACGATTTGCGCCGAAAAGGTGCTGCTGTCCATCGGCCGTCGCGCCAACTGCATGGGCTTGGGTCTTGAGAACATCGGCGTGAAGATTGACCGTGGTATCCCCACGGATATGTTCTGCCGCACCAATGTAGAGAATGTTTATGCCATCGGTGATGTGAACGGTCACCATATGCTGGCGCACACCGCTTACCGCGAGGCGGAAGTGGCTGTGAATAACATCTTAGGTCAAAAGGACGTGATGCGTTATCACGCCAACCCCTCTGTTATTTACACCTACCCCGAAATCGGCTCTGTGGGCAAGACCGAGGAGGAGTGCAAGGAAAAGGGCATTGACTACGAGGTAGCAAAGCTTTCTATGATGTACTCCGGCCGTTTCGTGGCAGAAAATGAGGGCGCAGACGGCATCTGCAAGGTGATTATTGACAAAAAGCGCCGCACCATTTTGGGTGTGCATATGCTGGGCACCTACTCCGGCGAAATCATTTGGGGCGCTGCCCAAATGCTGGAGATGCAGCTGCGGGTGCAGGATGCACGGCAGATTATCTTCCCCCATCCCACCGTCAGCGAAATCATCCGCGAAACCTTGTGGGAATTTAAAGACTAAAACGTATAAAAAGGGCGTGTTGCAAAACTGCAACACGCCTTATTTTTATGCTTTTGTAATGACCTTGCCGGTGGCGGCGCGGGTGAGCGTGCCCTCTTCCATTGCGGGAACACCGTTGACAAACACATAGCGGATGCCCTTAGGCGGCAAAGAGGGGTTGTTGTAATCCACCTCGTAGCCTAAGTTTTCCCAATCCAAGAGTACCAAATCTGCCTGCATACCCTGGGCAATTTGACCCCGGTCGGAAAGATTCATAATGGAAGCCGGCAATGTGGTGATGCGGCGGATGGCATCTTCCAAGGTGATAAGCCCCTTTTCTTTGCACAGTTCCACTAAGTACCGGACGAAAACTGTGTAGGCAAGGGGCGGGTTGCCGTAGCCGGCTAAATTAAGGGTTTTGTCGGAATTGGCGGGGAATGCCACAGTGTCGGTCATAGGGGAGCAGCGGGGGTGCTGGATTAAGCGGTCCGCGCCTTGATATTCCCGCTTGTCCTTAATCAGCGCCCATTCAATCTCCGGGTCGGCGCATACCAGGTCAAACAGCACCTCTAAGCAGTGGTTATAAATCAGCTCGGTGCGGGTGCAGTTCGGGAAGCGCTCCTTGGTGATGTCCATCAAAGTGCGGTCTAAGAGGGTTTCGTCCTTAGCGGTGCAGAAGGCGTAGCAGTCGGACCAGTAGGGGTCGGTGGCGGGGGAGAGCATACCCATTTTAAACTTACCGCTCTTGATATAGGTTTTCAGCTGCTCCCGGAAAGCGGCATCGGGCAGCGCCTGCACCAATTTATCCTGCGCGGCATAGGGCTTTAAGACTGCGTCATAGTTCAGGCTTAAACACAAATCATAAGTGACCTTTTGGACGCTGGACAGGCTGGGGGCGCAGGGAATCATATTGAAATAAATATCCAGTCCTTCTGCTAAGGGCTCGTCCATAAACACCCGCAATGTCTCTTCAATCATGGCGTTTTCCATTGCCTGAGAGTGGGGGATAGGGGCTAAGAAGGCGTTCGTCAAATGGGAGTAGGCACAGCGCAGTTTGGGGGTTTTCTTTGCGTGTTCCAAAAATGCCATAAGTCCGTGGTAGCGGCCGCAGATTACATCACCCGGCTCGCCCACATACACGCCGTAATAGTTCCGTCCGTCATCGCTGACCCACTGGTTCTGGTGGTGGCGGGTGTGGGCGGTGACAAAGGAATTGCGCTGCTGCAAAAGGGAAAACAGTTCGTCCAGCTCGGCGTCATCGGCATAGTGTCCTGCCTGACCGGGGTCAGCGGTGTAGGACATACCAAAGGCGCCGGCATCCAATGCTTCGTTTAAAAGCGCTGCAATTTGCTGCCGTTCTTCTTTGGTGGAGTATCGGCTGTTGTCATTGCCCAACACACTGCCCCGGAGGGCATTGTGGGCAACCAAGGGCACATAGTTTGCGCCCAAGGGCAGCTTGCGGGCATAATCCAGCCAATCAGAAAAGGTTTTCCACTGCACATTCAAGTGCCCTTTCAGCAGAAGCTTTCCCATCATATAGCTTTCGATAAAATCTTCCTTGTGGGCGGGGGCAATGCCCATGCCGCAGTTGCCGCCTACAAAGGTGGTGATGCCCTGCATCAGCAGGTTGTCGCAACCCGGGGTAAAGGACAGGGAAACGTCGGCGTGGCTGTGAATATCGATAAAACCGGGGGTCAGCAGCATGCCCGTTGCATCGATTGTTTTGGCAGCTTCCGGCAGAGGCGCATCCTCTGCAAGCACCGTCAGCTTACTATCCAAAATGCCCACATTGGCGCGGTATAAGGGTGCGCCGGTGCCGTCTGCTACGGTGGCGCCCGTAATCAAATAATCCAGCATATCCGTTCTCCTCTCAAGAGAAAATTTGCATATATTTGGCCAAATACAACACTACCACCGAAATATACGGTTGTCAATATGTTTTTCTTTGGGTTTTGTCTTGCAAAAACGCACCTGATGCGATAGAATGAAAAAAGATTTTACGGGAGGGAAGCCTATGGAAAATAAATTCACGGAAATTTGCCAAATCGGTATGGTGGTGCGGGATCGGGAAAAGATCCTCCGCTATATGGAAGAGGTGTTCGGCGCAAAGCCGGATCTCATTGCGGGCACCGTGGAGGACGAAAACAGCCGCTATTATGATGAACACGGAGAATTTGTGGCGGAGCTGATTTTCTACCGCTTTGCCAACATTGAGCTGGAGTTTGTGGTGCCCATTTCCGGCAAGAGCATTTGGCAGGACTTTTTGGACGAACACGGCGAGGGTATCCACCATTTTCTGTTTAATGTGGATAGCTTCGAAGGAGCCAAACAGCAGATGGCGGAAAACGGCATCGGCATTATGCAGCAGGGCTCGTCCATTATGGGCGTGCCGGGTGTGAAATGGGCGTACTTTGACACCACGAAAAAGCTTCCCTTTATTGCAGAAATCAAGAATACTGCTGAGTTCTCCCCCAAAAAAGATAAAGAATAAAACATAACCCGCATTGGATGATTTTCCAATGCGGGTTGATTTTTTCGCGGGACGGGATGTAGGGACACCGCAGGAGCATACTGTCTCAAAATATGCAAAGTGAAATAGTGATATTGTGAGACAAGTCTCACAGTGGTATTTTTGCCTATTGGCAAAAGTGATATTGAAACCTTATGGTTTCAGTGATATTATATTCGCCCATATAACTGTCCAAAGGACAATATCACTCGCGTCAGCGAATATCATTGCAAAGCAATATCACTCGCCAAAGGCGAATATAACTAACTGAGGCACCTTCCTTGCGGAGGGTGCCTCAGCTTTTGTTTATATCTTAGTACATACCCTGCTGGGCGGCAGCTGCCATAGAAGCAACGTCAGCCTCGGGGTTGGGCTTATCGGCAACCAGGCTCTCGGTGGTCAGCACGCAAGCGGCAATGGATGCGGCGTTTTCCAAAGAGGAGCGGGTAACCTTGGTGGGGTCTACGATACCGGCAGCGATCATATCCACATACTGCTCGGTGTAAGCATTGTAGCCATAGCCCACCTTCTTGGAGGACTTGATCTTCTCGTAAACCACACTGCCGTCCACACCGGCGTTTTCTGCGATCTGACGGATGGGAGCCTGCAGAGCGGTAGCGATAATCTTCGCGCCGGTCTTTTCGTCACCGGTCAGCTTTGCGATCAGCTTTTCAACAGCGGCAATGGCGTTGACCTGTGCAGTCCCGCCGCCGGCAACAATGCCTTCTTCCACAGCAGCGCGGGTAGCATTCAGCGCGTCCTCAACGCGCAGCTTCTGCTCCTTCATAGCAACCTCGGTCTGTGCGCCGACCTTGATGACGGCAACACCGCCGGAAATCTTAGCCAAACGCTCCTGCAGCTTTTCACGATCGTAATCGGAAGTGGTGGTAGCAATGGAAGCGCGGATCTGGTGGGCGCGGGCCTTGATGGCTTCTGCGTTGCCTGCACCGTCTACGATGGTGGTGGCATCCTTGGTGACAACCACCTGACGGGCGCGACCCAAATCAGCCATAGTAGCCTCGGTCAGCTCCATATTCAGCTGGCTGGAAATCACAGTGCCGCCGGTGAGAACGGCGATATCCTGCAGCATCTCCTTGCGGCGGTCGCCAAAGCCGGGAGCCTTGACACAGACGCAGTTGAAGTTGCCGCGCAGGCGGTTGACAAGCAGAGTTGCCAGTGCGTCGCCTTCCACATCCTCGGCAATGATCATCATCTTCTTGCCGGCCTTGACAACAGGCTCCAGGATGGGCAAAATCTCCTGAATGGAGGTAATCTTCTTATCGGTGATCAGCAGCAGTGCATCGTCCAAAACGGCTTCCATCTTGTCGGTGTCGGTGACCATATAGGGGGAGATGTAGCCCCGGTCAAACTGCATACCTTCCACAACTTCCAAACCGGTTTCGGCGGTCTTGCTTTCTTCGATGGTGATAACACCCTCGGTGCTGACCTTTTCCATAGCCTCAGCAATCAGCGCACCAACAGAAGCGTCACCGGAGGAAACAGTACCGACACGGGCAATGTCCTCAGAGCCGTTCACAGGAACAGAATGCTCCTTGATGGCGGCAACGGCAGCTTCCACGGCCAGCTTCATACCCTTACGCATTACCATGGGGTTGGCGCCGGCGGACAGGTTCTTCAGACCCTCACGGGTGATCGCCTGTGCAAGCAGAGTTGCGGTGGTGGTGCCGTCACCGGCAATGTCGTTGGTCTTGGTGGCAACTTCCTTAATCAGCTGCGCGCCCATATTCTCAAAGGGGTCTTCCAGCTCGATTTCCTTAGCGATGGTAACGCCGTCATTGGTGATCAGGGGAGAGCCGAACTTCTTAGCCAGCACAACATTTCTGCCCTTGGGACCCATAGTTACCTTCACGGTATCTGCCAGCTTGTCAATACCGGCCTGCAGCTTCTTGCGGGCTTCTTCGCCGTAAACAATCATTTTTGCCATAATCAATTACTCCTCTTCCCTTGATAATTAGTCAGTTACAACAGCCAGAACATCTTCTAACTTCACGAACTTGTAGTCCACGCCGTCCAGCTTGATGTCGCTGCCGGTGAAATTGCCCACAACCACACGGTCGCCTGCGGCAATGTCCTTGACCTCGGGACCTGCGGAAATCACTTCATAAAAAGCGGGCTTCTCCTTGGCGGCTGCCAGGATGATGCCAGAAGCGGTGGTCTCCATAGCTTCCGCCTGCTTCAGCAGAATGTTGTCTGCCATCGGTTTCAGTTTCATAATGTTTCCTCCAAACGATTATTTAGATTGCAACCGGTGTCGGTTGCCCGTATCTACATAGCTGTTAGCACTCACGCGTTTTGAGTGCTAACGGGTATATAATACCATAGAAGGATAAAAATGCAAGTCTTTTTTGCGGAAAATTATGAAAATTTTTGTGAACATTTCTGCCGTGCGGGGGTTATAGGGATGTTTTTTGTTGAAAATAATGAAAAACCTATTGAAAATCAAGGATTTCCCCTTGCTTTTTGTGCGTTTTGCCATTATAATATAGCCATTATACTGGGTTAGGAGGCGATGATATGGGAGAAGTGATTGCGGTGCTGTCCGGCAAAGGCGGAACCGGCAAGACTTCTGTGTGCGCAGGCATTGCAACTGCCTTGTCCCAACAGGGGAAAAAGGTGCTGTGCGTGGATTGTGATATCGGACTGCGCAATTTGGACATCGCCTTGGGACTTTCCGATTTGAGCACGATTTCCTTTTTGGATGTGTGCCGGGGCGATTATGATGTTTCTGTGGCAACGGTGCATCCGGTGTTTCCCAATCTGCAGTTTTTGACTGCTCCGATGAACTGCCCTGCCACTGAAATCGATTATTTGGAATTTGCCGGAATGCTGAATAAGGCGCGGGAGCATTTCCATTATATCTTGTTGGATGCCCCTGCCGGCATTGAGGCAGGTTTCCGGTTGGCTGCCAAGGGCGCAGACCGGATTATCCTGGTCACAGGTCCGGACCCCGCCTCCATTCGGGATGCCAAGCAGGCGGGCGAGGTTCTGGAGCGGCTGGGTAAGCAAAATGTGCGGCTGATTGTCAACCGCATCAGTAAGAAAATTGCATCCATGCTGAATTTAACGGTAGACGATATTATGGACCAGGCGGGGCTGCCCCTGCTGGGTCTTGTGCCGGAGGATGGAAAAATCGTGCTGGCAGCTGCTTTCCGTCAGCCGCTTTTGGGGGTCACCAAAAAGGGCGCGGCAGCAGCTTGCAAGCGAATTGCCAAGCGGATACAGGGGATGCCTGTGTCTGTGACAAATGTGATTAAATAGGAGGCGTGCAGATATGAATATTGCGTTTTTGGCCCACGACAAGAAAAAAGAGCTGATGGTGCAGTTTTGCACTGCGTATAAAAGCGTTTTGAGCAAGCACAATCTGTTCGCCACCGCCACCACCGGCCGTCTGATTGCAGACAACACGGGTTTGCCGGTGACAATGCTGCTTTCTCACAAGCAGGGCGGACATCAGCAGATTAACGCCCGCATTGCCTACAATGAAATTGACCTGGTGCTGCTGTTCTCCGACCCCAACACCATCGATGCCTGGGACGATGAGCAGATGCTGGAGACCATTCGCCACTGCGATAAACAGAATGTGCCCATGGCCACCAATCTGGCGGCGGCAGAGCTTGCCATTATGGGCCTGCAGCGCGGAGACCTGGATTGGCGCGAAATGATGCGCACAAAACCCGTGTTCTAATCAAGAAGAAGGAAGAGAAAAAATGGAGAGAATAAAACCCCGTACCCTGTCCGGCTTTATGGAGCTTCTGCCCCAGAAGCAGCAGAAGCTGGAACGGATGATGGAAGTATTACGAAACACCTACAGCCTGTTTGGCTTTGCGCCGCTGGACACCCCCGCTATCGAGGATGCCCAAATTCTCCTTGCCAAGGGCGGCGGCGAAACCGAAAAGCAGATTTACCGCTTCCAAAAGGGCGACAGCGATTTAGCGCTGCGCTTTGACCTGACCGTGCCTCTTGCTAAGTATGTGGCGCTGCACTACAACGAACTGACCTTCCCCTTCCGCCGGTATCAAATCGGCAAGGTCTACCGGGGTGAACGGGCGCAAAGAGGCCGTTTCCGGGAATTTTATCAGGCGGATATCGATATTATCGGCGACGGCAAGTTAGACACCCTGAACGAGGCGGAAATTCCTGCCATTATCTACCGGGTGTTCCGGGGCTTTGGCCTGAAGCGTTTCCAAATTCGTGTGAATAACCGGAAAATCCTCAACGGCTTTTATGCTATGCAAAGCCTCAGCGAAAAAAGCGGCGAGATTATGCGCACCGTGGACAAGTTGGACAAAATCGGCGCAGAAAAGGTCCGCGTGATTTTGATTGACGATTGCGGCTTGACCGGCCAGCAGGCGGACGAAATTTTGAAGTTTATCGCCATTTCCGGCACCAACGCAGAGGTGTTGGCGGCTTTGGAGGGTTACACCGGGCGGAACGAGATTTTTGATTTAGGTCTAAATGAACTGAAAACCGTCACCGCCAATTTGGCTGCCTTCGGTGTGCCGGAGGAGAATTTTGCAGTGGACCTGACCATTGCAAGAGGATTGGATTACTACACCGGCACGGTGTACGAAACCACACTTTTAGACCATCCCCAAATCGGCTCTGTCTGCTCCGGCGGTCGGTATGATAACTTAGCAGAGTATTACACCGAAAAGGCGCTGCCCGGCGTAGGTATTTCCATCGGTCTGACCCGACTGTTCTATGTGCTGGATGAGCAGGGTCTACTCAATCCCGAGCTGCCTTCTGCGCCTGCGGATGTGCTGGTGCTGCCTATGACCGAGACACCCGCCCCGGCAATTGCCCTGGCAGAGCAGCTGCGCAGCGCAGGTATTCGGGTGCAGCTTTACGGCGAGCAGAAGAAGTTTAAGCAGAAAATGAGCTATGCCGATAAGTTAGGCGTTCCCTATGTGGTGCTTTTGGGTGAGGACGAAATTGCCCAGGGCAAGTGCTCTTTAAAGGATATGCGCACCGGTGAGCAGGTGACCTGCACAGCAGAAGAAGCTGCGAAAATCGTGAAAGAAAAGCTGTTCGGTCAGGAACTGCCCCTGATTTTGGAATAATATGGAAGACAAGTTTTTAGCACAGCTGGCAGAAAACAGGGCAAAGGCGCAGGCTTTGGGCGTGCGAATCCGCCCGGTGGAAAAAATGGCAGATGCCCACAGGTGTTTAACAGGACACAGGGAAAGCGACGGCTTTTTCCAGCTTGCCGACAAGGGAAAATTAGACTTGAGTCTGGAAGCGCTGGCAGTCAAAAAGCAGTTTACAAGCCTGTTTTCCGACGAAGAAGCCAACATCGCCCTGATGCGGCTGCTAAATGCCGGCTACAAATTTTAGTTAAAAGAAAACCCGCAAGGAGAAATCCTTGCGGGTTTTCTCTTGCGGGGCAACAAAAAACAGTTGCGAAAAGACGAAAAAAATGGTATGATTATAATGAGAAATTATAGTGGAAGAATGCGCTCCCGCCTGACGGGATGTTTGACAAGGAGAGAACGCATATGCAGAAAGTAAAAAATAGATGGCTTCAGGCAATCGGAACGGTTGCCATCGCAGCGGTGCTGGCATTGGCTGCCGGTGTATTTACCATGCAGGCACAGGCGGAAGCGCCTGCGTCTGCCTGCCCTGCCTGTAAGAAGTCTGTGGAATGGGTGGCGTTTACCGGCAAGGAAACCATTACTGTTACCGATGGTCATTTGCACCTGTATTTGGCAGAAGATGTCACCGAGACCATCAGCGAAGAAGCGATTATTCAGGTTTCCGGCGTGAAGAAAGAAGGCACGACTGAAAATCTGACCTACGGCAACGTGTGCTTTAACCTGAACGGGCATACATTGACGGTGGATAACGGCTATCTCTGGCTGGACAATGATTGCAAAGACTATGCCTCCACCTTGAATATCATCGGCACAGACGGTGGCAAAATTCGCTACACCGGTGCGGAGATTGTAAAGCAGAACTACGGTATACTCAATATTTATGGCGGCACCTATACGCCCCTGGACGGCGGCGCGTTTGCCACCTGCGTTACAAGAGGTGTTACCTTGGAGAATGCGGACATTGGGGGCAGCATTGTGTCTTTGAGCAGAGCCACTGCCATTACCCTGAAGGGCACCACCAATGTGAAAGACATTAAGAGCTGGCATATTGACCAAAATGGCGAGACGATATTTGGCAAGGTAAAGTTCAACGCCAACTGGATTGGCACGACAGAACTGAATGTACCAAAAGAATACATCACCGACGGACAGCTGGACGAAATCTATTTTGGGTATGAAGACAGTGTTCCTATGGGCGTAGTGTTGCTGACCAGTGGGGAAAAGCTGGAATTTAAAGATGGCGGGCTGCAGCTTTACGGGTGTCTGGTTTTGGACAGCGCGGGCAACGGTCTGTGCCTTGTTTGTAACGAGACGGTGCAGTGGACCAAATTTACAGGGGAAACGATCACCGTTGCAGATGGCAGTCACGACCACTACTATATGGCAGAGGATGTGGACACCAGTGTATTAGGTTCCTCTGCGCCCCAGGATATTATTAATTTGCAGCCTAAGCAAAAGCTGTGTTTCCACTTAAACGGCAAAACCCTGACCACCGGCTCGAGAATCTATATCCGTGGCGGTGATGATGCGTCTACTGCGCTGAATATCATCGGCTACGGCGCAGAGTATGTGTACACGGCCAACCGCACTTCTATCGGTATCGATTTGCCCTATGATATCTTGCAGCTGTATGGCGGTACATACACCTATACCCCCGCCACAGGAAAGTCGGGAACGCTTATTCGTGTCTCTCGCTATCCGATTTTTAAGGATGCCACCATCAACGGTACAGTTGTGTTCGCTGCCCGACATGTGGTTATGGAATTGGACGGCAGCACCACGATTTCCCGAATTGATTACAAGGGCTATAACGCCAAAATCAAGGTTAAGACAGGCTGGACCGGTTCTGCAGAACTGAAGCTACCTACCGGCGCGGTCGCAAATGGCGTTGTCAGCGCAGACTGGGTTGTCTGCGAGCCCAAGCCCACAGGGGAGCTGGGCGGCAAGCTGACCTTATCCACCGGTGAGAAGCTGGCGTACCGGAACGGGCAGCTGGAGGTGCCCGGACTGTATGTGGATACAAACGGCTATGCTAACTGTACAGTGTGTAATACCTCTGTAAAATGGACAAAGTTTGACGGCAAAAAGGGTTTTACGGTGACAAATGCCCATCAGCACTTCTATTTGGACGAGGACACCGAGTACAAACAGGTAGCAGGGGATATGCTGACCCTTGGTGCCGGTGGCAAAGCCTGCTTCCACTTAAACGGCTATACCTTGATGGCGCAGAATGCTGCGTTCCGGCTTACGGATGAAAGCGCAGTTCTGAATATTATCGGCGATGACGGTGCCATTGGTTTTGCCAAAACCGCGCTTATTCAGCAGACTGCCGGTACCGTCAATATCTGCGGCGGCACCTATTCCCCTGTGTACGGCGTGCCTTTTGCCCAGGCTTCCGGCACAATCAACCTGCAGGAGGCTACGGTGAATGGGGACTTGATTGCCCAAAGCACATCGGCTGTGTTCCGTTTGGAAGGGAATACAAGAACTGCAAAAATCAATCTGGATGACGGCGGAAAGCTGGCGTTATCTTCCGATTGGGACGGCACTGCCACCCTGGATATGGAAGTGGCGGATTTGACAGGCGGCAAAGTGCCTGCCAAGTATGTGTCCTACTCCGGCACGCCTACCGGCACAGTGAAGATAGCAAGCGGCGAAACCTTGACCTACAAAGATGGCCAGCTGGAAAAATCGGAGCTTTTGACCTTAGACGCCAACGGCAAGGGGCTGTGCCCGCTGTGTAACGAAAAGGTGACATGGACTGCGCTGGATACCGAGGGGATGAATTTTATGGGCGAGACTGCCCAGCATCACCACGTGTACCTTAAAGACAATGTGCTCTCTACCAGCGGCGTGGAGCTTTTGGAAGCACACGCAAATCAAACGGTTTGTCTGCACTTAAACGGCTATGACCTGACCACCGGCTCGATTGTGCACGCAGCCGGCGGCCAAGTGAATATTTACGGCTACGGTAGTAACTACACCTTTACCGGCGAGCAGGCCGGCGGCAATGTGGGCATCTATGCCTACAGTGGCGGCGTGCTGAACATTTATGGCGGCAGATATCAGTTTTTCGGCACAAATAATCTCATCAATGACAGTGTGATGCGCTTAGAGGATGCAACCGTGGACACGGATGTGATTATGGACTCTCCCAGCAGTCAGCTGACCATAGCGGGGGATACCAACATCACCGGCAACATCCGGTTTGGTACTAGTGCGCTGCGGGGCAACCTGATTGTGGACGCAAGCTTCAGCGGCGCAGTTGCCGTGGAAAACAAGTCCGGACTGATTACGTCGAAGAGGTCTTTCAACTGGTCTACTTTGTCCTATACCTATACCCACACCTTTAACAATGGCACTGCCACCGGTGATTTCACCGGAGATTTAAAGATTTCCGATGGCAAGCGGATGATTAACAACAGCGGCACCCTGAAAGCCGGTCTCGTGGCAGACCCCTTAAGCTGGAAGAAATTGGATGCAATGCCTGTGGCAAACAGCCAGATGACGGAAGAGGAGCTGCGGCAGCTTTGCGTGGACTTCTTCCGCACCACATTGAGCTTTGCCTGGACACCCAAGGCAAATGCCCAATATCAGAATAAGGAGTCCAATCCTGTATTGAAGTTCAACACAGGATCGGTGTACGGCGGCACGCCCTATGTCACCAACACCACCGGCACGGTGTACACCGCAATGGAGTATTATGACCCCATTACCGGCACCCTGAATATTTCCGGAGATGCCAAAGAAACCATTATGAAATTCTCCAACCAGTGCTCCGGCTCTGCCTACTGGGCGTGGAACCGGGTGTGCACCAGTATTAAATACACAGATACCAGCACCACCTTGCTGGCCTATAACTGTCTGCGGGTGGGCCCTTATACCTATCCGGACACCTGGACCAGATGGGATCAAAACAGCAATTCCACAACGCTGGTCTGCCAGTCCAACGGCGAACAGACAATGTACGAATCCTATGCACAGGTGAAGCCTGCCGACGGCATTTTGACGGTCAGACCCAATATGGAGGACTTGCCTGCTAACGGCCATAACCGTATGATTTCCACCTATCCTGTGGTGGTGCGCAACGCTGACGGCACCATCAACGGCGAAAAGAGCTATTTGTACTACATCGACCAGGACGGTGAGTTTTCTTCTGACAAGCAGGCTGACGGCACTGACTACACCCGTATCGGTGTAGACACCAAGTTCACCTTTGCGGAAATATACAATGAGGGTTACATTCCCTTTACTTTTGCAGAGCTCGTTGGTCAAAAGCCTGTGGACGAAAGCGTCACCTCGATGAGTTACACCGGGAAAACCGCCACGGTGGCACAACTGACCGGAGCCACGGTTACTAGTAACTACAGTATTTCCGATATTACCATTGTAGTGAAGGATGCCGACGGCAATCAGGTCTACAGAAATTTGGTTGCCTCCAATGACTTTGACCGGTATAAGCCGGGTCATACGCAGGTGGATGTTTCCGTTGCGGTGGATGCAGACGCCCTTGCCGCCTACACCGACGGAAAGCACACCGTGGAGGTCAGCGCCAGAATTGGCACCGGCGAAAAGCCGGTGGTGTATGAAGGACTGCTGTGCGTCACCGGATTTGCCAAGGTTACAGACACCGAAACCATTTGGTATGACTCTGCAGCGGAGGCCATTGGTTCTTACACCGCGGCAGACTTTAAAGCCGGCAACTACATCCGGCTCTACAAGGATGCCAGTGTGTCTTTGGCAAGCGAAAGTTCCTACTATATTGACGGCGCAGGCTACAATGTGCAAGTGACCGGCAGCGGTGTGCTCTACGCAATGGACAGTGAAAATGCGGAGAACTTCGTGTGTTCCGGCCAGTGGAATGTGGCACAGAGTGTTGAGATTATCCGCGATTTCGTAGCCCCTGACGGCACCCGCTATCTGGTGACCACGGATGCAGAAGACGTGACCGCGCCCCATGCCTTGGTGCTGGAGCTGGCAGGTGTGACGGTGAACACCGAAAAGGCAGGCTTAGGCTACGAGGCGCAATACAAGTGTGACGACAGTTTGGCAGAGCTGATTTCTGCCTACGGCATCATCGTTTCGCTGAAGGATATGCCCGGCAAGGATTTGGAGAAGGGCGACTGCTGCACAGTGCTGCATAACTTTGCCCCCGACGACAACCATGAGGTGTTGTCCGGCTCCTCTTATGTCTACGGCATCTTCAAGACAACCAGACCCCCTGCGGAAAACGCATTGTGCGGACAGTCGAAAATCTACGCCAACCCCTATATCCGGCTGGATGCGGACGGCGATGGCGTGATGGATATGGTTGTGGGCGACAACGAAAATGTGGGACAAAAGGCGGGTAACGCCTGGAGTCTGTACGATGTGCTGAAGCACATTGACGACAACTGGCAAAGCTTCTCGGAAAAGGATGCGGTCAATGCATTCTATGGCGCCTGGAAAGACCAGGGTATGAGCCAGTACGATTTTACCAATATTGCCTAAATAAAAAGACCTCCCGGGGTTTGTATCCCGGGAGGTCTTATATGCTAATTAACAATAGAAATCCTTGATTTTTTTTGCGCGGCTGGGGTGGCGCAGCTTGCGGATTGCCTTGTTTTCAATCTGGCGGATACGCTCACGGGTAACGCCGAAAATCTGACCCACCTCTTCCAAGGTGTGGGTGCGGCCATCGTGCATACCGAAGCGCATACGCAGCACATCTGCCTCTCTGTCTGCCAGGGTGTCCAGAATTTCCTTCAGGGCTTCCGCCAAAAGGGCGTTGGAGGTGGCGTCGGCAGGGCCGGGGGTGCGCTCGTCTTCCACGAAGGAGCCGATGGAGGTGTCTTCTTCGTCACCCACAGGGGTATCCAGAGACAGGGTGTCGGCGGCGGTGCGGTTTGCCTCGATAATCTTTTCCACCGGCAAATTCAGCTCTGCCGCAATTTCTTCCACCGTAGGCTCACGGCCCAATTCCTGCACCAACTTCCGGTTGCAGCGGGTTGCCTTGTTGATGACCTCCACCATATGCACCGGCACACGGATGGTTCGTGCCTGATCGGCGATGGCGCGGGTGATGGCCTGCCGGATCCACCAGGTGGCATATGTAGAGAATTTGTTTCCCTTTGTCCAGTCGAATTTGTCTACTGCGCGGATAAGGCCGGTGTTGCCTTCCTGAATCAAATGCAGAATGTGCAAACCGCGACCGGAATATTTCTTGGCAATGGAGACAACCAGTCGCAGGTTTGCCTCGGTGAGCTTGTTTTTGGCGGCTTGGTCACCTTCGGAAACGGCTCTTGCCAGATCTACTTCCTCTTCGGCAGAAAGCAGCTTAATCTGACCGATTTCCTTCAGGTACATACGCACCGGGTCATCTAAATTGTACTCGGCTGCCAAATCCACAGGGTCAACCAGCTCTTCCTCTTCCATATCGGAAAGGTCAATATCATCGTCCACAGAGCCTGCCAAATCCAGGTCCAAATCGTCACCCAGGTCCAAATCCAGGTCGCTGCTGACCACCTGGATGTTCATTGCCTCGAAGCGGTCGTAAATTTCTTCGATTTTTTCGGGGCTTAAATCCAGAGATTCCAGCTGGGTGTTCAGCTCGGAGGCTTTAATCATTCCGTCCTTGCGACCCTGTGCAATCAGGTTTTGCAGAACGGTCTGCAAATCTTCCGGCTTTTTTGCGGGTTTTTTCGTGCTACTCATAAATCATATCCCTCTACTCATCTAATCTTTACGTATTTGCCGTTAGACTATAGCCCGAATGCGGCAAATTGACAAGGGTTTTTACCAAAAAATTTTTGAAAAAAGCAACTTTCATCGTTTTTTGTTAAAGTATGCCCGAAAAAACAGAAAAACATACAGTTGCCTTTTTCGTAAAAATTCGTTATAATAAAAGGTACGAATTGTAAGGGATAAACCTGTGAGGTGCAGACAATGACAGAGCTTTCTAAAAGCCGGATTTTTTCCATTATTGGCCATATTGACCACGGCAAGTCCACATTGGCAGACCGGCTGCTGGAAGAATGCAACGCGGTGGATAATCGCCAGCAGGAGCAGCAGATTTTGGACTCCATGGACCTGGAGCGGGAGCGGGGCATTACCATTAAGGCTACCGCCGTGCAGCTGACCTATACGGCAGATGACGGGGAGACTTATGCCCTGAACTTAATCGACACCCCCGGTCACGTGGACTTTAACTATGAAGTCAGCCGCTCTTTAGCAGCTTGCGAAGGTGCAGTGCTGGTGGTGGATGCTTCCCAAGGTGTGGAAGCCCAGACACTGGCCAACACCTATCTTGCCATTGACGCAGGGCTGGAAGTGCTGCCGGTGATTAACAAAATTGACCTGCCTGCCGCAAGGCCCAAGGAAGTTAAGGCAGAGGTGGAGGATATTGTGGGCATTCCTGCCGAGGATTCTCCGGAAATCTCCGCCAAAAACGGCATCAATATCCATTCTGTGCTGGAGATGATTGTGCAAGGTGTGCCTGCACCCACAGGAGACCGGGAAGCACCCTTGCAGGCGCTGATTTTTGACAGCCAGTACGACAGCTATCGGGGCGTGATTGTCTACACCCGCATTAAGCAGGGCACAGTCCGCGCCGGTCAGGATATCAAAATGATGGCAACCGGCGCTACCTATAAGGTGGTGGAAGTGGGCACCATGAGCCCCAACGGCCTTATTCCCAAGGATGCTTTGGGCGCCGGTGAGGTGGGTTATATTACCGCCTCTATCAAAACCGTTGCCGACACCCAGGTAGGCGACACCATTACTACCGTGGAAAATCCTGCAAAAGAGGCGCTTCCCGGCTATCGCCCGGTGCAGCCGATGGTGTATTCCGGTGTGTATCCGGCAGACGGCGCCAAGTATCAGGATTTGCGGGGGGCACTGGAAAAGCTGCAGCTGAACGATGCCTCTATGTCCTATGGCCTGGAAAGGTCCATTGCCTTGGGCTTTGGCTTCCGGTGCGGCTTCTTGGGGCTATTGCATATGGAGATTATTCAGGAGCGGCTGGAGCGGGAATACAATCTGGACCTGATTACCACCGCCCCCAACGTTGTCTACCGCATCACCAAAAACACCGGTGAGGTGCTGATGGTGGATAACCCCCTGGACTACCCCGACCCTATGGATATTCAGCTGGCGGAAGAGCCCTATGTGAAGATAAGCCTCATTGCCCCCCAGGAATATGTGGGCAATATGATGGACTTAGCTACCTCCCGCCGGGGTGAATTTAAAGATATGGTGTATTTGGATGCAAATCGGGTAGAATTGCATTATGAAATGCCCCTGAACGAGATTATTTACGATTTCTTTGACGCCTTAAAATCCCGCACCCGGGGTTACGGCTCGCTGGACTATGAGCTCATTGGCTACCGCCCCAGCCGGCTGGTGAAGCTGGATATTTTGCTCAACGGCGATGTGGTGGACGCCCTTTCCTTTATTCTCTTTGCGGACAACGCCTATCCCAGAGCCAGAAAGATTTGCGAAAAGCTCAAGGATAATATCCCCAGAGCCCAGTTTGAAATTCCGGTGCAGGCTGCCATTGGCGGCAAGATTATTGCCCGTGAGACCATTAAAGCGCTGCGCAAGGATGTGCTTGCCAAGTGCTACGGCGGCGATATTACCCGTAAGAAGAAGCTGCTGGAAAAGCAGAAGGAAGGCAAAAAGCGGATGCGTACCTTCGGTACGGTTTCTGTGCCCTCCGAGGCCTTTATGGCAGTGCTGAAATTAGACGAAGATTAAATTACACTGTCATTTCGAGCGAACCCTGAGCGAAGCCGAAGGGGAAGTCGAGAAATCTACGCACTATGATGGTGCCAAGACCCCTCGGCTACGCTCGGGGTGACAGGGGGATTTGGGATTGTAAAATTTAGGAGATTATTATGCCCTTTTTGTCACGAAACAACAAAAAGCCTTTGGGCATTTATATTCATGTGCCATTCTGCCGCAGTAAATGTCAGTATTGCGACTTTTACTCGGTGACAGACCGGGATGACAAGATTTTTGACGGCTATCTGGATGCCATTTGCACCCACATCAAAGAGGCAGGCGCGCTGGCGCCGGGGTATTTGGTGGACACCGTTTACTTTGGCGGCGGCACACCCAGCTTTTTCGGCGCGGAGGGGCTGGCGGTTATCTTAAGCGTCATCCGGAAAAGCTTTGATGTTGCCGGCAGTGCGGAAATTACCGTGGAGGCAAATCCCGACTCTGTGTCGGATAAGCTGCTCAAGCGGCTGCGCAGCGAGGGTTTTAACCGCATCAGCTTAGGCGTGCAGTGCGACAACGATGAAATTCTCAAGAAAATCGGCAGACCCCACACATTCCAACAGGCGGTGGCGGCGGTACAGCGCATCCGCAAGGCGGGCTTCCGCAATCTGTCGCTGGATTTGATGTACGGTCTGCCGGGGCAGAGTCTGGAGGATTGGGAAAACACCCTGAAAAATGTCCTTTCCCTGAAGCCGGAGCATATCAGCTGCTACGGCCTTAAGGTGGAGGAGGGCACGCCCCTTTACGAATATCAGCAGTACTGCGATTTGGCAGACGATGATACCCAGGCAGATATGTATTTGTCTGCGGTGGGCATTTTGCAGAGCTTCGGCTACCGGCAGTATGAGATTTCCAATTTCTGCAAAAAAGGACAGGTTTCCCGCCATAACCTGAAATACTGGACCGGCGGGGAATTTTTGGGATTTGGTCCTAATGCCAGCTCCGATTTTGCCGGCCGGCAGTTTACCATCGTGCGGGATTTGGATGCGTATGTGGAGGGAATTCGCACCAGCGGACAGGTGCTGCAGGAGGTCCACGAAGTGCCAAACCGGGAACGGGCGGGAGAATACCTGATGATGCGGCTGCGCATCGCCTCCGGCGTGGACCCTAATGAATATGAAAAAATGTTTTTGCTGCCCTTTGCCCCTTTGGAAAAGGCAATGGCAAAATTCCGCCAGCAGGGCTGGGCGCAAAAGACCTATGACGGCCGCTGGCACCTGACCCCCACCGGTTTTTTGGTGTCCAACACCATCATTTCCGATTTGCTTTTGATTCAGGAAAAATCCAACCCCCTGACAAGACGATAAAACCGGGCACTGCCCGCAAAAAAACCGCACCCAAACGGGTGCGTTTTTCTTTGACTTTTTATTAGCCTTCTGCGCGCATCTGAGCGAAGCACTCGCTGCAGAATACGGGACGGTCAGACTTGGGCTCGAAGGGAACCTTTGCCTCACCACCGCAACGAGCACAGGTAGCGGTGAAGAATTCACGAGGGCCACGGGCAGCGTTCTTGCGGGCGTCACGGCATGCCTTGCAGCGCTGGGGCTCGTTCTGGAAGCCGCGCTCTGCGTAGAATTCCTGCTCACCGGCGGTGAAAACGAATTCGTTGCCGCACTCTTTGCAAACTAAAGTCTTGTCTTCGTACATTGG
>JAZRHG010000100.1:0-14690 GCA_045644625.1 Faecousia sp. | reverse complement strand
GCTTAAATTCGATTTCATCGAAACTTAAACAATTCATATCAATTGTCCAAGGTGTTTGTTCGTCTTTGCGTTATTCAATTTACAAGGTACAGTCCCCTCCGCCTTGCGGAGAGCTTTTTCATTCTACTACAAAGCTTTTCTATTGTCAAGAACTTTTTTTCCTTTTCTCAACAATTTTTTTGCTTTGGGCAGATTTTTACGCCTCCTCGCGGAAGCGCCTTGCGTATATTAGCAGAAAGGCCCTGCATTGTCAAGCATTTTTTTCAAAAAAACGAAAAAATTTTGGAGGCCTCTTGCGAGACCTCCAAAAAGATATATTATTTCGTTATTCCTCGTCGCTTATCAGGCCGTAACCGCCGTCATTTCTGCGATAGACCACAGCAAAGCAACCGTCGTTATCCAAATCACGGAATGCAAAGAAATTATGGTCCAGCAGGTTCATCTGCAAAACAGCCTCTTCTCGCGTCATAGGCGCAAAGCGGAAGCTCTTGCTGCGGACAATTTTGATTTCCTCTTCCGGCTCATCGGCAGCAAAAGAGGTTTCCTCCACAGTGCGGGAAAAAGCATCCTGGCGAAGCCGACGCGCAAGACGGGTTTTGTTCTTGCGAATTTGACCCTCAATTGTGCCAACGGCAGCATCAATGGACGCAAACATATCCGATGTGCTTTCGTGGGCACGGAACCAGGTGCCTGCACCGCGAACGGTCAGCTCCACATTGTTCCGGTTCTTCTCAACAGAAAATACGATGAGCGCTTCAGCATCCTCCTCAAAATACCGCGCCAGCTTCATTACCTTCTTTTCAGCATAGGCATGGACATTGCCGGGCAATTTGACTTTCTTCTCACTAAACTGAAATTTCATACTAAGCAACTCCTTTCGTTTTCCGTTTCCGGGTCATTTATATTATACCACGATTGCGGTTATGCGACAAGGGTGTAGCCTGAGCAATATAATCCGAACTCGTTTCTGCTCCGTGTGGCTGCCCCGAAGCTTCGTTGACCGCTTTTTGAAGGGCACAAAGCCCAATCAAAAAGCTCCACCTTGCTTCAGAACAGCCACACGGCTCAGGCTAATCCTCTTCCAAAAGTTCCGTCACTATAAAATTGTATATAAATTCGGCTTTATTCTCCAGCGCCTGCTGCAGGCGCATTGCCTGACGCTGGTCCGGCGCTGTCAGCTCTAATTTCATTAGGTTGCCCATATCGTCATCCAGTGTCATACGGACGCCGTAGTCGGTTTCCCGTTTGGCATACTGGGCATCGACGTAGCTTTTCCGGCGAAGCTGCCGGTTAAAACGGGTGACCGCATTTTCTGCGCGCTGACGGACAGAAAACGCCACAGTCTCCTCCGTCAGGCTGCCATCCTGCCTGCCCTTTTCGGTAATGCTGTATTGTTCTCCATCCTGCTGCAAGTGTCCGGAAGCCACCATTTCAGGAACGGCTGTACACACATCAAAATAGCTCAGGCAATCATCCTGATAGCATAGCTCATATATTTCCTGCGTCGTCATCGGGTAATTGACCCGTGCGGCCACAAAGAGAATCAAAACCTTTACATCCATCATATCGTGGATAAATCCGTGTCTTTCCATAAGCGCATCTTCACCTCTTACTATCATTATACAAAACAGGCGACAAAAATCAAGCACAACCAACCTTGCAATCACATATTCTGTCACGAAAGGGTGATTTTATGAAAGCTCCTGTATTTTATATCGCAGGGCAAAACGATGCCCTGATGTATGCAAAAGAAATCCTTACGGCACAAGACCTTATTTTTGCAAATGTACTCAGCTCCAAGGTTACCCACCTGATATTAGGCGCACCGGCTTTCGAAAAAGACGGCACACTGAAAGGTGGCGGGAAAATTGAAAACATTTTATCTCTGTGCAGCCCGGGGATTACAATTATGGGCGGCAATCTGCACCATCCCACGCTAAAAAATTATCGCACAGTTGACCTGTTGCAGGATCCCTATTATCTGACAGAAAACGCAGACATTACCGCTTACTGCGCCATAAAAGTCGCAAACCGCCACATGCCCGTAACCTGGAAGGATTGTGAGGTTTTGGTGATTGGCGGCGGACGAATTGGCACCTGTCTTGCCCGGCTGCTCAAAGCTATGAACGCCCGGGTGACTGTAGCTGTGCGGAACGTACAGCACAGAGCACTATGGGAGAGCTTGGGCTACGACACCGCAGACAGCACCGCTCTGGGGTATTCTCTGGCGCGTTATCGCGTGGTTTTCAACACCGTTCCCGCTATGGTGCTGTCGGAAAAAAGCTTGTGCCATTTACCTAAGGACTGCCTGAAAATAGACTTAGCTTCCGAAAAAGGCATTGCCGGAGACGATGTGCTCTGGGCACGGGGGCTTCCCAATCAGGAAGCGCCGGAAACCTCCGGAAAATTACTTGCTCGTACCATATTACGCCGATATCAGGAAGGAGCATGGCAATGAATATCGGTTTTGCTATTTGTGGGTCCTTTTGTACCTTCGCAGCCGTTTTCCCGATTATGGAGAAGCTTGCCGGTCAGTATCATTTAATTCCCATTGCATCTTATGCAACAGACAGTGTTGACAGCCGTTTCGGAACAGCGCAGCAACATCGCGCAACCATCACTGACATTTGCGGAAGACCACCGCTTACCACCATAGAAGCTGTTGAGCCCATCGGTCCTAAAAAGTTGCTGGACGCACTGGTCATTGCCCCTTGCACCGGCAACACCCTGGCAAAGCTTGCCCACAGCATCGCCGACACGCCGGTAACGATGGCGGCAAAAAGCCATTTACGAAACGGAAGGCCCATCATTTTGGCGGTTTCCACCAATGACGCGCTTGCCGGCGCCGCGGAAAATATTGGGAAGCTACTTGCCAGAAAGCACTACTATTTTGTGCCCTTTGGACAAGACGACCCCGCAGGAAAGCCCACCAGTATGGTGGCAGATTTTGCAAAACTGCCCCAAACGTTGCAACTGGCCTTGGAGGGCAGGCAAATTCAACCGATGCTCATTTAACCCAATCGCGTTTGGGTGTTATACAGATCGGCATAGACGCCGCCTTTTTGCAACAGGTCCTCGTGGGTGCCGCATTCAGTAATCACGCCATCTGCGATGGATACAATTCGTGTTGCAGAACGAATGGTAGACAGACGGTGGGCGATAATTAATGTTGTCCTACCCTGTGACAAATTATCGAATGCCCGTTGGATTTTCGCCTCTGTGACAGAATCCAATGCGGAAGTTGCCTCATCCAGAATCAGGATAGGGGGATTTTTCAGGAAGATACGAGCGATGGCAATCCGCTGCTTTTGTCCGCCGGAGAGCAGTGTGCCTCGCTCACCTACATAGGTATCGAAGCCTTTGGGCATTGCCAAAATGTCCTCATAGATTTCCGCTTTTTTTGCAGCTTCAATTACTTCTTCCTCTGTGGCATCCGGCTTACCGTAGCGAATGTTCTCCAAAATGGTATCGGCAAACAGGAAAACATCCTGCTGGACAATGCCGATATTCTTGTGAATGGATTGTTGGGTCACATCCCGAATATCCTGTCCGTCAATGGAAATAGAGCCGTCTGTCACCTCATAAAAGCGGGGTATAAGCTGGCATAACGTGGTCTTGCCGCCACCGGAAGGGCCGACAATAGCAATTGTTTCTCCCGGCGCAATCTCCAAACTCACATCCTTAAGCACTGCCAAATCTCCGTCATAGGCAAAGGACACATTCTGCACACTGATGGCACCCTTGACATTTTGTAAAGGCTGTGCATCTTCTTTATCCTGCAGAGCAGGTTCTGTGCGCATAATTTCCACAAAGCGGTTTAAGCCTGCAAAGCCGTTTGCAAACAATTCCGAAAAATTGGCAAGCTTTCGCATAGGGGTAATAAAGCTTGTAATATACAATGTAAATGTGAGCAAATCCCGATAGTCCATTTTGCCCGTCATCACCAGGTATCCGCCGTAGCCAATCACCACCACATTCAGCGCTGTAAGCAAGAACTCCACAGACCCCATAAACATACCCATTGCCTGATGAAAATTCCGCTTGGAATGCTTGTAAATTCCGTTTGCGGAATTAAAACGGTTTTTCTCCAACTCCTCATTGGCAAAGGCTTTTGCGGTACGGATGCCGGTCAGGCTGGATTCAATCTCTGCGTTAATGTGCCCCACTTTTTCCTTCACCATTTTAGATACACGGCTCATACGCTTGCGCAGCAAAAACACGATGGCAAGGAAAAGCGGAATAAGCAGCGCCACCACCAATGCCAAACGCCACTGAATGACGCTCATAACCGTAAGCGCGCCCACAATGGTCAGGCTGGCGGTAATCACATCTTCCGGTCCGTGGTGGGCAAGTTCTGTGAGTTCAAACAAATCGGTGGTTAGTCGACTCATCAGCTGGGGTGTGCGATTGCGGTCATAAAAATCATACCCCAAATCCTGCATATGGCCGAACAAATCCGCCCGGATGTCCGCCTCTACACGGATGCCGAAGGTATGACCGTAGTAGCAGACAATGTAGTTTAGAAACGCCCGCAGCAAATAACACCCTACCATAATACCCATTATGGTAAAAAACAGTCCGAAAAGCTTATTCGGAAGCATTGTGTACAATGCGCTGCGTGTGACCAAGGGGAATGTCAAATCGATAGCCGCAATCAGCATTGCGCAGAATAAGTCCGTAAAAAACAGTTTTTTGTTTCTGGCAAAATAGGAAAGAAAGATCCGGATAGGAGATTTCTTCTGATATTCTTTTGTTGTCATCTTCTTCACCTCTCAGCCTATATTATACACAGAAAAATTTTAGATGCAAGTCATAGCTTTTTATGATATAATTCTTTCAGAGGATGTGATGGTATGGAACTTTTGTTCTCTGATAAGAATATAGCTGTTTGCATCAAGCCCGTCGGATTGGATTCGGAACACGAAGTGCCCGAAAAGCTTATAGAAATGCTGGGCGGGGAGATTTTCACCCTGCATCGGTTGGATAAAAACGTGGGTGGCGTGATGGTGTATGCCAGAAACAAGCGCACCGCAGCAGAGCTTTCCCTGAGTATTCAGCAGGGAAAGATGATCAAAGAATATGTGGCAAAAGTTCACGGGGATGTGCCGGAGCAAGGCGACTGGGAGGATTTGTTATTTAAGGACAGCCGCCGGAATAAGGTATTTGTAGTGGACAAAATGCGCGCCGGTGTCAAGCAGGCGCGACTGGAATTTGTGAAATTAAGCGAGGGGCTTGTGCGCATTCGGTTGCACACCGGAAGAAGTCATCAAATTCGGGTGCAATTTGCCTCCCGCGGTTACCCTTTGGTAGGTGACCATAAATACGGAGCAAGGGATGACATCCCCTGCCCGATGCTGCATTCCTGTCAAATCACATTCGACTACCAGGGAAAACAAATGCAATTTTCACACTTGCCCCAATGGGCAACTGTAGGCTGAGAGGACTCGAACCGAAACAGCCTAAAAGGAGTAAGTATGGATTTAGAGGATTTGAAATTTAATTTTGGCTGCGCTTCCTGCGGCTACAAGCAAAAGGACCCGGACAAGCCCCTGGGACACATTCCCGTAAGCCGCGTCATCGAAAAGCTGGACGAGTGCTTTTCCCGTAACGATATGGCGGATGCCGGCAGGCTTTTGGATTACTGGCGGAAGGAAGCGGTTTCTCTGCGGGATACACGGGGAGAACTGACGGTTGTCAGTGAGCAAATCGGTTATTTCCGAAAAACCGCTGAGAAAGAAAAGGCTTTGGAGGCGGTTTCTCGGGCAGTGGAGCTTATCGGATGCAGCCCTGAAAATGTTTCCGACGGCACAATCCTACTCAACGCCGCCACAACCTTAAAAGCCTTTGGCAAAGCAGAAGAAGCACTTCCCCTCTACGGGCAGACATTTGCGCTTTATGAAAAATTTCTTACAAATGACGATGTGTTGTTTGCCGGATATTATAATAACTATGGCTTGGCTTTGTCAGATATGGAGCGGTATGCAGAGGCAGAGGATGCTTACCAAAAGGCACTATCCATTGTATTAAATAAAGAAGATAGCCGTTTGGACGGTGCAGTCACCTATTTGAATATGGCGCATATGTACCCTTACTGGGATGAAAAATGTGCGCAGGATATTAAAGACTGTTTGCAAAAAGCACAGGAAATTTTAGAGGACCCCAAAAACACCCGAAACGGCTACTACGCCTTTGTGCTTTCCAAGTGTGCCCCCTCTTTCCGTGAGTTTGGCAAAGCAGAAACTGCAGAAAAGATGGAGAAGCTATCGGAGGAAATTTATGCAGGGAATTGAACTTTGCAAGGCATATTATGAGACCTACGGCAAACCAATGTTAGAAGAACAATTTGGAAATGTTGCAAACCGGATTGCTGTGGGACTTGTGGGAGAAGGCTCGGAATGTTTGGGCTATGATGACGAGATTTCCCAGGATCACGATTTTGAGCCTGGTTTCTGCCTTTGGATTACCCGCGAGGACGAACGGGAATTTGGCTTTCAATTAGAACGGGCTTACGCCAAATTGCCCAAGGAGTTTATGGGCTATATTAGAGCGCCCCTGTCCCCTGTTGGCGGCAACCGCCACGGTGTTTTGGTAATCGATGATTTTTATGAGAAATTTTTAGGCACGCCTAATGTGCCGAAAACTTACGGACAGTGGTTTTCTATTCCTTCTGCCACTTTGCGGACTGTAGTCAGCGGTGCGGTTTGGCGGGATGATTTGGGTGTGTTTTCTGCCGTGAGAGAAGCACTTAAGCAAGGTTATCCAGAAGATGTGCGGCTGAAAAAATTAGCCGCACACACCATTATGATGAACCAGGCCGGTCAGCATAATTTAGGACGGTGTTTGGCAAGAGACGAAATGGGTGCTGCACAACTTTGTGTTGCAGAGTTTGTCCGCCACGCCATTTCCGCAATTTATCTACTCAATAATGTATATGAACCTTTTTACAAATGGGCGTATCGGGGAATGCGAGAGTTGCCCATGCTTTGGGAATTGGAAAGTGCCCTCACTTCCCTACCCTTAAGTGAAAACCCGGAAAAACTGGTTGCAGAGATTGCCCACGCATTTGCCAATGCTTATCGTGAGATGAGTATTTCCGACGCGCCGACAGCTGCGCTATGTACCCACGCCTATGCGATTACAAACAAAATTCAAAATGCCCATATCCGAAATATGCACGTTATGGACGGTATATAAAAAACTGCCACACAAGAAATTCTTGTGTGGCAGTTTTACTTGAGTTATAAAATTCGCAATCCACCGGTGGGGCGGATGGACAGAATGTAGCAGGCACCATCCCCAAACACCGCCTCCATACGGCTGCGATAGGTTTCCACCATCTCCAAAGGCACATATGCCTGAATGGTGCCGGCAAAGCCGCCGCCTTGCACACGGCTGACACCCTGCCCCTGCAAAATATCCTCGCTTAACGCCAAAGCAATCGATATATTTTGGTGTTCAACATCCCGGCAGGTATAAACATTCTGCAAGTACTGATAAGATGATGCGCCGGATGCCTTGACAAGATCTAAAAAGGTGCAGAAATCTTTTTGCATCAGCGCATTTTTCTGCTGCTCCGCCCGCTCGGTTTCTGCATAATAGTGCATTGCCCGCAGCACAGGACGGTCGCCTAATTTCTCCCGAAGCGCAGGAATGTTTTCATAGAAGGTTTTGGGTTTCAACTGGGAAAGAACAGTTTTGCCAAAAAACGCCGCAACAGCACGCATCTCACCCGGAATTGCGGCATAATCATCCGTCAAATCTGCGTGAGAACCTTTGGTATCCACCACACACAGCGCATAGCCGTATGTATTCAGGTCAAGCTCCACCGGCTCCACCACCGGTTTTTCCGGGTCGCCAAAGTCCACATACACAAGGCTGCCTACGGAAGATGCCATTTGGTCCAAAAGACCGCAAGGCTTTCCAAAGTGGATGTTTTCAGCTTCCTTGCCAATCTGCGCAATGGTAATGGCATCAACTTTGCCGTCATTGTACATTCCGGAGAAAATATTGCCCAAGAGCACTTCAAACGCCGCGGATGAAGAAAGTCCGGAGCCGGACAATACATTGCTGGTCACATAAGCATCAAAACCGCCAATTGAGAAGCCCCGCTTTTGCATTCCACAGGCAACACCGCGGATGAGAGCTTTGGTGGTGCCGTATTCGGCAGCGTCTGCATTCAAATCCATCAGGTCCACAACCGTTTCTCCGTAACCCTCGGAGAACAGCCGCACCTGCATTTGGGCTTTTGGTAAAACGACAGCGATTGCGTCCAAATTCACCGCCGCTGCAACCACCTTGCCGTTTTGGTGGTCGGTGTGGTTGCCGCCTACCTCAGTTCTGCCAGGGGCGCTGTAGATTTGATATTCCCCGTTGCCGTAGATTTTTTGACACGCCGCCACTGCTTTTTCATAGCGCACTTTTTGGGTGGCTACAGCTTGTTCGCCATATAGATGCGCTAAAATATTCTCAATTCCTTTTCCCATAATACTCTCTCCGTTTCAGTGTTTTTTCTTATTTTATTATAAGACACCCCACCATATATTGCAAGAAAATTTTGCGCAGAAATAAAAAAAGACTTCCGGCAGCCGAACGGCTGCCGGAAGCAGAGTTTTTATAGAGTTTTATGATTGGCTAAGCTACGATTAGCGAACGCCCATCAGCAGCTCCATGACGTACATTTCCAGCTTCTCGAAGTTCTGCTCCTTCACGCAAGCAGCCTGGTACTCGTAGTCGAAGCGCTTGACCTTCTCCAGCAACAGCTCGAAGATGCGCTTGGAGTTGATGATGTGACGGTAGCAGTCCTCATCGGGCTGAGTACGCAGAGCCTTAACGTCCAGGCCGACACACTCGAAGTTGCCGCGGTCACCGAAGTTGTTTTCGTACAGAACCTTAACCTGGTTGAAGGCGTTACGCAGGTTCTCAACACCGAAGGTCTTGTCCTGGTCGTAACGGATGCCGTTCTGGTCGTTCAGGTGAACGCCCCACAGCTTGTCCATTGCCAAAGCAAAGCCCATATCGTTAGCGGGATCCAAACCAGCCAGCACGGAGTGAGCGGTTTCGATACACAGACCGACACGGGAAGGATCCACAGTCTGAGCACCGATAGCCAGAGCGTGACCGGCAGTACCAGCGATGGAACGGTCAACAGGCTCATTGGGCTTGGGCTCAACCAGGATCAATGCGTCCTCACGGTAGGTCAGGATCTTGTTGAATGCATCGATCAGGTTGTTGGTCATATCAACAGGGCTCTTGGACTCAGCACACAGAGTGCCTTCACGAGCCAGCCACAGCTGAATCTTGTTGGTGCCCAGTGCCTTTGCGATGTCGCAGGAGCGCTGTGCACGCCACATAGCGAAGTCACGGTCTTCCTTCAAAGAAGCGGTGAAGCCGCCGTCGTTGGTGCGCTTGTCGAACCACAGACGAGGAGCAACGAACTCTGCGAACAGGCCGTACTTGTCCAGCTCAGCCTTAACGTCCTTAGCATAGTCGATGATCTGCTTCTCGGTCATATTGTTCATATCCGGCACTGCATCGTCATCGTGGAACTGAATGCCGTTGATACCGATTTCAGCAAACTTCTTGATCTTCTCCTCGAAGGGAACAGACTTACGGTTACCAGGACCGAAAGTTTCATTGCCCTCATGTACGTTCCAAGGGCCGACAGTAAAACGGAAAGTTGCCATATTACATCTTCCTTTCAAAAATAATTATGTATTTTCGGGTTTCCCCTATACTAATGCCATAATGACATACAGTTTTCAAAAAATCAAGTATATGTTGCGATTTGCACCAGACAATGTTGCTATATTTGGTTTATTGTACAATCAACACAAAAACACATACACGATTATAGTGAAATTCACTATCAGATAATCGCTTCCAGGCTTGCAGCCTTAACTGCATCTGCCGCACGGCGCAGATCGCTAACCGTTGCACCTGCCAAAATCTTTTCGTACATAGAAAGGATCATACCGGCAAGCTTACCCTCGGCATCCAGCTTGGAAACCTCGGAAAGCACCTGCTTAGCAGCTTCCATACCCTGCTCCATGCCCTCTGCCTCGTTGATGTAGCGGTGCAGACCGGCTGCAGCGCCTACTGCGATGTAAGCGGGAGTAACGCCCACTTCCAAAGCCAGGGCAGAAGAGCCAATCAGGCGGTCATCGGGAGATAATTTTCTGCCGGGGTCGCCGCCAACACGGGCGCAGGTATCCAAAAGGGCTGCATTGGTGAAGCGGTTTAAAAGGTCGGTGATGTGCATCACGATATCCTCGTAAGCAACACCATACTTCTTACTCAGTGCCATTGCGCTTTCCAGCATAGCATTCTGCACCAGGATGCGAACATCTGCCACATCGATGGACTGGTAAATATACTCAAGCTTCAGAAGGTCGCCTAAGTAAGCACAGGTAGCATGACCCATATTATGTACGTACAGCTTGCGCTTGATGTAGAAATCAAAGGGTGCAAAGGGCACCATATTCTTGATTTCGGGAACACCGCCCTTGAATGCTGCCTTGTCAGTGGGCAGGAAGCCGTAACGTTCCACGCACACACGCATAGGCTCGCCGTCCTTCATTTCTTCTGTCTGCACAGGAACCATACGGCCGATGGAAGCTTCCACCAGACCCACAGTCTCGTCAAACTTCTTGCACTCTTCCTCGGTCAGCTGCTCCTTGATCATACCCTCTACCACCAGATTTGCATCCATCAGGTTTTCGCAGACGATGATGTTCAGAGGCTTGTTGCCCATAGCCCAGCGCTTCCGCAGACCCGCCACGATGTTGGGTACGATGAACTTCAAAATTCTGGCTCCCACAGCGGTAGCCATAATGTCACAATTTGCAATCACATCGGAGGCCGCCTCGGTATCGTTACCGTTGACAGCGGTGACATTTTCCACCATTACATCCTCGTGACCGCCACTGAACACATAGCGGATAGGATAGCACTGCTTTTCCTGCAGATGCTTCACCACAGGCTCTGCCACATCGATAAATGTGACGCGGTAGCCGGACTGGCTAAGCAGTGCACCAATAAATCCGCGGCCAATGTTACCGCCACCGTACATTACTGCATTCATAATTTTTCTCTCCTTATCCTATTATCTCAGTTCGTTATAAACCTGCATAGCCTCTTCGGCAGTCCGCATGCCCTCGGTAGCGCCGGGCTGGGATAAAGAGCAAACTGCAGAAGCAGTGCCCATTTCAATGGCAGACTTCAAATCCATACCCTTCCAAGCGCCGTACAGAACACCAGAACAGAAAGCATCGCCTGCACCCACAGTGCCCTTAATCCAGTCAGCGGGCAGCTTCAAACTGGGAACTTCCACCAGGTTATCATTTTCATCCAGGCCATAGCCAACCTCGGGACAGTGAATAACCGCCCAAGTGGATACGCCCAGTTCCTTCATCTTTTTCAGTGCTGCGGGCATATTCTCCTTCAGCAGCTTGCCGTCTTCAGTGCGCAGTTCCACACCGGTGGTAGCCTGGGCTTCCATCTCGTTGATGATGCAGTAGTCGGTGTAGCGCATTGCGGGGCAAACCAGTTTCTTGAAACGCTCACCTGCTTCGGAGACCACGTCGATAGAGGTCTTGATACCTTTTTGCTGAGCAGTGTGCAGCAAACGTGCCATTTTGGTGCCGTACTCCGGATCTTCTTCGTCCAAAGTATCCAGCAACAGAATGTAGCCAATGTGCAGCATATCCACATCCAGCTTATCCCAGGGAATGTCCTCCTCGCAGAAGCCGGCATTTCCGCCACGGCAGTGGTAGAAGGTGCGCTGCTTGGTAATCTCATCGGCCATCACTAAGGTAAAAGAGGTGGTACCGGTGATTTTCACGTGCTGCAGGTCGATGTTCTTGTGCTGACGAAGCACATCCATTACGTATGCGCCCTCGCTGTCATCACCGGTGCGGCCCAAAGCAACCAGAGGCAGCTCCGGATCCAGTTTGGCAAGGTCCACAATGTCATTACACAGGCACCCACCCACAGAGCGGGAGGCATCAGCAGTAATGGTGGTCAGCTCACCGGGCTTTGGAATACCGTTGATGGGATACAACAGGTCGACGATCATATTGCCGGCTACGGCAATTCCTTTCTTGTTCATTTATAAGCACATCCTTTCAATGTTTTTTCTATTATTTAAGAATTTGCCTTGCAGAAATCGCGGATCCACTGCCTTGCCAGTTCTTCCGAAGCAAAGGTCTGTGCTTCTACTGCGGAAGTTTTTTCCGTTTCGGAGCGAAGCTGCTCACAACACGCCTGCGCAGGTATGCCAAATTGTTTTTCCAGCATCCGTGACAGGTACTTCACATCGGAAAAACCGCTGACCACACTGATGTCCGTCAGACACATTGTGGTATTGCGGATTAGCTTCAGGGCTTTTTCAAACCGCATGCTGCTGACATATTCTTGAAATGTCATATTCAAATTATCGTGGATAAAATGGGATAGATAGGTCTTGGTCACACCTTCGCGGTTTGCCAAATCCTCCAGGGTGATTTTTTCGCTGTAATTGGTGTCTATGTATTCTGTGATACGCCGCAAACGGGCGGTTTTTTTGTTTTTTGTCAGATAAGCAGCTTCCGTCATCTGCCGATAAGGCACATAAGAAAGAAGCCTGCTGAACAGTTGCCCGATACTGCAAATGCACTTAAGTCCGTACATATCTCCTGCTTCAGCAAAATAGTCCAGCAAGGACTGCACCATCAGCTGCGTAATCTCTTTGCGACGGTCACAGGGCAAAAAGGCAGACAGGTCATTTTCCAATATTTCCAAATTGCGGAAGCACGCAACATAGTCACTGCAAAAGCCGTTTGCCACCTGCAAATATGCCACCCTCACGCCCTCCGTACCGGAGGCGATAATCTCGTGGGGCTCGTTGGAATTGAGCAGGAACAGTGAGCCTTTATGGATTGAAAAAGAGCGGTCATTTACCTGTACCACCCCGTCTCCGTCTAAGGCAAGCCCCATTTCCAATGCTCTGTGGATGTGGGTGTTGCGGTTGACAATTTGCACCACACCGGCACGCACGTGGGTCAGCTTCGGATAGGCAACAACCTCATATTCTTCTCTCCTCGCCTTGGTCACCGCCATAGCGTTGTCTCCTTATGAAAAGCACGATAAGGGGCGATATAAATCGCCCCTATCGGTAAAACATTATTCAGACAGAGCCGTTTCTTCTGTACGACCCCACAGCCGGTCAGGCAAGGGCAGACGATCCAGAGGAATATAACCGGTGGGCAGCATCTTGGGAGTCTCGAAGGTGGACTCCAGCTGGATAACCTTACCGGTTTCAGCACTGGTGTTGATAGAGTGCATCAGCTCGAACACATGGTACGCCATTTCCTTGCTTGCACGGTTCTTGCGACCCTTCAGGATGGACCAAGCCATTTCTGCTGCGCCCACGCCACGGGAGTTTTCCTTATAGCCGTGGGTGAAGGGGAACTCGATCTTGTCGGTCATAGTCTTCTTGATGTACACAGGGTCACCGAAGAAGTTGGGATTGCCCATATACAGGATGCCCTCAGTGCCGTAGATTTCCAGACCGTAGGTCTCATCGACGACGGTATCGGAGTTGATGTGCAGAGTGCCCAGCACACCGTTTTCATACTGCATCGTGGCAGTAATGACATTGGGATCTTCCAAAGTAAACTCCTGACCGTAGTTGGCAGCGCCAATGTGGCTGTTCACACGGTTGGGGTCGTTGATAGCGGTGAATGCGCTGACAGCCTTAACAGGTCCCAAAATGGAAGCCAGTGCAGTCAGGTAGTAGCCGCCCATATCGAAGCCGATACCGCCACCGCGCTTAGCAAGGTGGGTCAGCACTTCACTGTAGATGCCGTAGTTACGGGTGATGGATGCACGGCAGGAAATGGGTTTACCAATCATACCGGTCTCCACAATATACTTGGCAGTCTGAATAGAAGCGCCCAGGAAAGTATCGGGTGCAACACCCAGATACAGACCCTTTTTGTTGGCCAGCTCTACCAGTTCCTTGCCCTGCCACAGCTCAACGGCAATCATCTTCTCGGAGAACACGTGCTTGCCTGCTTCCAAACACTGCTTAATCACAGGATAGTGGGCAGCGGGAATGGTCAGGTTGATGACCATATCGATGGACTCGTCAGCGCAAATCTCCTCGGTGGTCATAGCCTTACAGCCATACTTTTCAGCCTTGGCCTGTGCAGCGGCGGGATACAGGTCGGAACAGCCAACCAGCTCCAAAACGCGGAACTTCCCTTCTGTGATGTTGGTCATATAGATATCACTGATAGAACCGCAGCCAATGACAGCAACTCTGATTTTATCCATTATTTTTCCTCCTGTAAATTACAAAATCCAATTACAGGGACAAAACGATCTCGCGGATGTTCTTGGCAACCTGATTGATCTCCTCGGTGGTGGAGTTGATGTTGATACCGGTGCCTGCGCCCAAGCCCTTATCCACAACGCCAACAGAGATATTCACTGCGCGCTCCAGGATGTCGTCGGTAACGGGCAGCATATTCTTGGAATATGTACGCTCATCCTGATGGAAGGGATGGTTCTCGGTCCAGGTCTTCTTGTCCAGGATCTGCTCCATGTTGTTGTATACGTGCCAGCCGGAACGGGCAATCACGGAAGTGCCTGCCTTAGCGCAGAAAGCAGCTGCCTTCTCCTTGGTGTCGAACAGCAGTGTCAGCAGAGTG
>JAZRHG010000099.1:0-9954 GCA_045644625.1 Faecousia sp. | reverse complement strand
CTGCACAGAAGCTGGACACCATCTACGCAGAGGACACCAAGCGTTATATCCACCACTACAACTTCCCCTCCTTCTCCACCGGCGAAGCAAGAGCTGCCCGCTCCACTTCCCGCCGCGAGATTGGTCACGGCGCATTGGCTGAAAAGGCTCTGCTGCCTGTGATCCCCTCTGTGGAGGAGTTCCCCTACGCCATCCGCGTGGTATCCGAGGTGCTTTCTTCCAACGGCTCTACCTCTCAGGGCTCTATCTGTGGCTCTACTTTGGCACTGATGGACGCCGGTGTGCCCATTAAGCGCCCCGTTGCAGGTATTTCCTGCGGTCTGATTTCCGACCAGGAGACCGGCGAGTGGAGAACCTTCACCGACATTCAGGGTGTTGAGGACTTCCACGGCGAAATGGACTTCAAGGTTGCCGGTACTACCGAGGGTATTACCGCCATCCAGATGGACCTGAAGAACAAGGGTCTGACTATGGAAATCATTGAGGACGCGCTGGAGCGTTGCCGCAAGGCTCGTCTGGTAATCCTGGAAGAGGTTATGCTGCCCTGCATCCCCGAGCCTCGCGCTGAGGTTTCCGAGTATGCACCCAAGATGATCAGCCTGACTGTTCCCGTGGACAAGATCCGCGAGATCATCGGCTCCGGCGGCAAGACCATTCAGAAGATCTGCGCTGACACCGGCGCTAAAGTGGACATCGAGGACGATGGCAGTGTGTTCATTTCCGCAGTTGACAGCGCTGCTGCTTACGCTGCGAAGAAGATGATCGACGATATCTGCTTCGTACCCGAGGTTGGCAAGCTCTACTACGGTAAGGTTGTCCGCATCCTGCCCATCGGCGCATTCGTGGAAATCGCTCCCGGTCACGACGGTATGGTCCACATTTCCAAGCTGGAAAACCGCCGCGTGGAAAAGGTTGAGGATGTGCTGAACTTAGGCGATATGACTTGGGTGAAGTTCATGGGCTTCGATGAGAAGGGCCGTGCAAACTTCAGCCGCAAGGACGCTCTGAACGAAATGAATAACCAGTAAGAAAAAAGCTCACTCCAACCGGAGTGAGCTTTTTTAATTGACAGTTGACAATTGACAATGGACAATTATGGTGCGTGCAAGGCGGACAAATTACACCGTAGGGGCGGATGTTATAAATCAATGTATGCTTGCCACCGACAAGCGTTGTGATTTTGATTCGCTGCGCGGAGCACCACGCCCGACTGCCTTTTTAATGCAAAATTATTTATAGTGGACCTTCCCCCAGCGGAGTGCGGTTTTAAAGGTTTCAACCTCTAAATCGTTTCGTGTGCGAATATAGTCCTCAATCATCAGGCGGCTTCGGTCCGGCAAAGTCTGGCTTAGCTTAAGCAGTTGCGTTTCCAACATAGCGCAGTTTTCGCTGAGGGTGAGCAAATGAACATCCTCGTATTTTTCTATGTCGGGAAGTTTATATAGGTTTATGACTTCTTTGTCCATACACGGCACCTCTCTTTACAATACAGTATAACATATTGTGAATAACTCCACAATACTTTAATTGCCGGTTTCTGTCTATAATATTTCCAAAAGGCAGAAAGGTGGGAAAGACTGTGTTGGATTATAGCCCTTTGTGGGAAACGATGCGCAACAAAAACATTTCGCAATACAGTCTTTTGAAGGCGGGTATTGACAATAAAACCCTGGACAGCATTAAAAAGGGAAACAATATCACACTTTTGACCTTAGAGAAAATTTGCGGGATTTTAAGCTGCACACCCAATGATGTGGTCCGGTTTGTATCGAACAATGCTGAAAAATGATAGCAAAAAGCTCACTCCGGTTGGAGTGAGCTTTTTAATTGAGAATTATGGTGCGTGCAATGCGCACGAATGAAATCGTAGGGGCGGATGCCCACAGCCGCCCGAAAATACCCCCGCTCCGGAACATCCCGGAGCGGGGGTGGCTTATTATTTGGTAAAGGAAAGGCGGAAGTGGGCGGTGAGGTGTTCTTCGCAGACCCGGTATTTTTCTGCCAGCTCAGGACCGCAGGCGTTGGAGCCGGTGCCGCTCATTTTGCCGTCGATGCAAAGGATGACGCAGTCGGTCTCGGGGACCAGCAGGTGGTCGTGGTCCTTGGTGTCCAGCTCCTCCTGAGAATAGACCGAGGCGTTGAAGGAGATGGGGGCATCCAGCGCATCTACCTTCAGGTTGCCCAGCTCTACCCAATGGGTGCAGAAGTGAGAGCTGTTTTCCTGGGGCTGGATGAAGGGCTCGTAGCTTTCCACATTTTGGGTGTGGAGAGCAAAGTGCTGACCGTGGTACAGGTCATTATAAGTACCCAAAGGACCGAAGCCTAAGTACTTGGCATCGTCTCTGCCCTCACGGTTTAAGAACAGACGCATACCGAACCGGGGCAGGAAGGGCATTTCCATATTCCGCTGGGCATCCGCCTTCACGGTAACATCGCCGTTGGCATCTACCTGATATACGGCAGTCAAATTCAGTGCCTTTTGCAGGTGGATACCGGCGGCGCCGATGGTGGTGGTGATTTCCACACCCTCTGCCTTGGTTTCTACCTTGGTTTCGTAGGGGCGGTAAATCAGCCGGTTGTAGCCGGCAGCCTGCCACTGTTTGCGGATATAGCAGTCGTTGTTGATGGGTGCGCGCCACACGTTATAGGACATAGGCCGCTTGAACTGGGGTACGCCGCCCCGCTCCATCTGGGAGAATGTACCTAACAGCTTATCAAAAGTATAGGTGAAGCCGTTGCCGGTAAGGACAATCTGCTTAGCAGTTTCGGTCACCGCGGGCGCGCCGGAAACGGTGGGGAACTGAGGCGCGGCAAACTCGTTTAAGAAGATTTCCTCGAAGCCCAATTCGCTGCCCTTGGCAAGATAGGGGGTGTCCTCGGTTTGCAGCATGGTGAACAAAATCACGCAGCGACCGGCAGGCTGGGGCTTCAAATCCAGAGAGAAAGCTTTGGTTTCGTGAGGTGCGATGCTGCCCAGCTCCAAAGAACCGGCATCATATTGAACGCCGTCACAATAGCAGGCGTATTCGATGTTCGCAATTTCCTGCAGGTTGGTAAAGTCCAAATGGTTGGTGATTTCAAAGGTGTTTTCACCGGTTTTGGCAATACGGGCAGGACGGAGCACATTCTTAAACTCCACAAGTCCGGGGGAGGGTCTGCGGTCGGGGTAAACCAGGCCGTCCAGGCAGAAATCGTTATCGTGGAACTGTTCGCCGTGGTCACCGCCGTAGAGATAGTAAGGCTTGCCGTTTTCGTCTAACTTGCCGATGGCGTGGTCACACCATTCCCAAACAAAGCTGCCGCAGAAACCGGGATGGCGCATCATACACTGCCAGTAGTCCTCCACGTCACCGGGGCCGTTGCCCAAAACGTGGGAATATTCGCACTGAATGAAGGGCAGCCGTTCGCCGGACTGGTCCTTGGCAGGCTTCATTTCCCAGTGGGGCAGCGCCAAATCCTTGACAGTATCGTCGGCAAAGTATTTTTCAATGTTTTCAACCGGCGCATACATACGGGAAAACAGCTGCACATTGGAGAAATCGCAAACTGCATTTTCCAGCTGCACGCGGGTGCACTCATAATGACGCAGACGGGAGGGGTCACGCTCTGCGATAAAGGCAAGAGATGCCTCGGGACCCATGCCGAAGCCAGACTCGTTACCGCCGGACCACATCACGATACAGGGGTGGTTCTTGTCCCGCTCCACCATCATCACCGCCCGGTCGCGGAAGCTCTCTTTGTACATCGGAGAGTCAGCAAGGGTGGCATATTTGGTGTGGGTGTCGGGCTTGCAGTAAAGCTCTAAGCAGCCGTGAGCCTCGATATCTGCTTCATCCATCACATAGAAGCCCATCTTATCGCACAGGTCATAGAATTCGGGGATGTTGGGATAGTGGCTGGTACGGATGGCGTTGAAGTTATTCTGCTTAATCATAGTAAGGTCCTGCAGCATATCTTCCCGGGTGATGGCTGCGCCCCGCCAGGGGGAGCTTTCGTTGCGGTTGGTGCCGCGGAACTTAATTGCCACATCGTTTACATACACAACGCCTTTTTTGACGGAAATTTCCCGGAAGCCCACGTTCACGCAGATGGTCTCTTCCGCGGTGGTCAGGTACAGGCGGTACAGATAAGGCTTTTCCGCATTCCAAAACTTTGCGTTTTCCACCTTAATTTCAAAAGTATCCTTTGCTTCGCCGGAAGCAATTGCCTTGCCGGCAGCGTCCTCCAAAAGATAATTGCAGCCGCAGCCGTCCAGCTCGCAGGTGAGTACGCCGGAGCTTTCTGCAAAATTACACTGGGTCTTCACAAAGAAATCCCGGATATGCTCCTCAGGACGGAACAGCAAATACACGTCCCGGAAAATGCCGGTGAAGCGGAACTTGTCCTGTGCCTCCAAGTAAGAGCCGTCGCACCACTTGAGCACCACCACGGTCATTTGGTTTTCACCGTCACGCAGAAGCCCCGTGATATCAAACTCGTGGGTGCAGTGGGAGACCTGGCTGTAGCCCACAAATTCGCCGTTTAAGTACAGATACAAGCAGCTGTCCACACCTTCAAAGTTTAAGAAGGTGCGCATGCCGGTGTGACGGGCGGTAAAGCTGGTGCGATACACGCCGCAGGGGGTGTCCAAAGGCACATAAGGGGGGTCAAAGGGGAAGGGGTACTTGGTGTCCACATATTGCACGTGGTCATAGCCCAGTATCTGCCAGCAGGAGGGGACGGGGATTTGGTCAAAGCCCTCTGTGGGCATTTCTTCCAGGTCCTGCAAGGATGCATAGTATTTAAAATCCCAGGTGCCGTTCAGCAGCTGCAGCCGGCTGGATGCAGCGCGCACATTTTCGCTGTCTGCCTCGGCCCGGTTGGCGCAGGGAACATAGTAGCTGCGGTTGGGGCAGGTGCCAAGGTGCAGAATGTCTGTGTTTTGATGATAATTGGGTAAAAACATAGGTTACCTCCCATAAAAATTCTCCATATTTATTCTAAGGACAGGATTGCGAAAAGTCAATAGCCATTTCCGGAAAAAACAGCCAGTTTGCATTGACAGACATAGGAAAATCGGTTAGAATGAGGGAAAGATTAGCCCTCGGACGAAATGAGGGTTCAAAAAAGGAGTGGGGGAATTATGTATAAAACTGCAGTGCCGATTAAGTGCAAAACTTTGCGTGAGGCAAAAGAATACTATCCGTCTATGAAAAGCGCAGGCGTGGAGCGTGTGTGGATGTGCGGATTTGGCAAAATTTTGGAATACAATCCGGAAAAATCCGGCGAGCTGGTCCAGGAACTGAAAAAGGCTGTAGATTTCTTCCGGGAAAACGGTCTGGAAGTGGGCCTGTGGGTGGAAGGCTTTGGTCACGGCGAGGGTCTTACCCACGAAACAGAGAAGAAAACCCACGCAAAGAATTACACAAAGCTCACCGGCTTGCGGGGCGAGGGCAATGAATACGGCCTGTGTCCCAAGGACCCGGAATATTCTGCCGATTTTGCCCGTGGCATTGCTACCTTGGCAACTGCCGGTCCGGACCTGATTATGCTGGACGACGATTTCCGGCTGAACGGCAGACCCGCTTACCACATCGGCTGCTTCTGCGATGCCCACCTGAAAGAGTATTATGAGCGCATCGGTGAAGTAATCGACAAGGAGAAGCTGGAAAAGCTGATTTTTGTAGGCGGCAAGAACAAGTATCGGGACGCCTATATGGATATGATGAAAGACACCTATCTGGAGTTTATCGGCAAGCTGCGCCGGGCGGTAGACGAGGTAAACCCTGCCATTCGTATGAGCTTTTGCGCCATCCGTGAGACCTGGGACTACTGCGGCACCGACTGCGTGGAGCTGGCAAAGGCTTTTGCAGGCAATACCAAGCCGTTTTTGCGCACCATCGGCGCGCCCTACCACTCTCTGATTACCGATTCCACCATTCCCGACATTTTGGAAAACACCAGAATGCAGGCCAAGTGGGCAGCCGACGGCGGCGTGGAGGTATTTACTGAGGGTGACGTCTATCCCAGACCCCGCTATATCATCCACTCCAAGTGCTTAGAGCTGTATGACACCGTGCTGTATGCAGAGGGTGTGGCAGACGGTATTCTCAAGTATATGTATGACTACAATATGAAGGTAGGGTACGAGACAGGCTATCTTGACCGTCATATGAAAAATATGCCATTCCGGGAGGAAGTCCGGGCGCTGTTTGCCGACAAGAAGACTGTGGGCGTGCAGTCTTATAATGAACTGCATAAGTGCCGTGACTGGGAGACGGAGGAAGGGGATTTGGCAAGAGCCTATTCCATCCGGATGTTCAGCTTCCAAAGCGTGACCGGTGACTGCCTGTCCCGTATTTCCATTCCCACCATGTACGAGGACGGAGAATATCCCCTGCTGCTGTGCGGCGAAAATGCAAAGTATGTTCCTTTGGAGGCATTAAAGCGGGGCGCGGTGCTGGATGTGCGGGCGGCAGAGATTTTGCAGAGCCGTGGCGTGGACTGCGGTCTAATTAGCCAGGAGACGGCGGCAGTGTTCAGCGAGTACTTTGAAAAGTATGATGACACCATCCTGAACATCAGCGAAAACATCCGCCACAAGAAGATTGTTTGCGCAGATAAGGCGCAGGTGTGGAGCCGGTTTATGCCCCAAAACACCCCCGCGTCCTATGTGTATGAAAATGCCCAGGGCAACCGCTTCTATGTTTTGGCATACGACCGGGAGCCCTCCCGCAGAAATGTCAATTACTATCAGAACTACTACCGTCAGCAGGATATGGTGGAGGCGCTGGAGTATGTGGGCAGAAAGAAGCTGCCTGCCGTGTGCCTGAAAAATCCCTATCTGTATGTGCTGGCCGCCAAAAACGAAAAGGCAATGTCTGTGATGCTTGCCAATGCCTATGCCGACGAGATTTTGGAGCCCAAGATTGTGCTGGATAAGCCCTACAAGTCCATTCGTTTTGTGGGCTGCAGCGGCAGATTGGAAGGCGACACGGTGTACTTAGAGGAAATGGGCGGCTTTACAATGGCTGCTTTTGAGGTCAGCGAATAAACGCAGCTGCCTGAAGAAACGAGCAGGGTTGCGAAGGAGTGTTATCTGTAAAAGGATTGGGATTTGCCGTACAAATTCCCTGTTTGTTGTGGAATAAGACAAAACTACCCGAAGAAGAGAACAAAGACTCTTTTTCGGGTAGTGGTTTTTATATAGTGATATTCTGTGCGAAACGCCCAGAGTGATATTTCCCGTTTGGGAAGTGATATTGAAACCTTGCGGTTTCAGTGATATTTTATTCGCCATAAACTGCCGAAGGCAATATCACTTGTCACAAGACAAATATAACTGCGAAGCAATATAACTCGCCTCTGGCGAATAAAACAGGCCAAGTGTCCTTAGAAACACTTGGCCAATTCCTCAGGGGGGTTACGATTATTTAGAAGGTATTTTTTCTGCGGTTTTCTTGGGGCGGAAAAAGAGGATCTTCCACCGACCGGAACGGTGCAGCCCACGGATCAAATGGCGCATATCTCCGCAGAAATTGCATTTTCTGGGATATGTTTCGTGGTGGCAGTCTTTGGGTTGAAGAGACAGACCGGTTGCGGCATTCAGGCAGTCCCGGCAAATATAATTATTTAAGTAAAGCGTTTGGAAAGTTTGGTGACGCATAAATAGTATCTCCCTTAGTTTTCTGAAAGCAGAAATTTCCACAAATTAAACATAGCACAAATAATCCCGCCTGTAAAGCCTTTTTTTGCCTTTTCCAGGAAAAAACGATGTAAAAAGTTGGAAAAACGGATGCTGTGAGGCGGTTTTTTCCGCAAAAATCTAAAAATAATAGGTGCAAAGGTAGAACATGTGTGCTATAATGGGGCTGCTTATCTTAAAAAGAAAGGTCTGTTTGATGTGTCTTTTTGGCAGAGTGTGCTGGCGTTTTTGGGTAGCTCTATGAAAACGCCGGAGCCTTACGGCTGGTTTCACATCCTTTGGTTTGTACTGTCTTTCCTGGCAGTCATTCCGCTGATGCGGTTTGCCAAAAATCCCATCCGGGTGGTGTTTGTCACTGCGGCAATCGTGGCGGTGCTGGAAATTTACAAGCAAATTAACTACAGCTTTTCCTACACTGACGGGATCTCTTTTGACTACCAGTGGTATGCCTTCCCCTTCCAGTTTTGCTCCACGCCTATGTACGTGGGATTGCTGGCGGGGCTTACAAAGCCCGGCAAGGTCCGGGACTCTCTGTGCGCCTACCTTGCCACATACGCCCTGTTTGCAGGTTTCAGTGTGATGGTGTATCCGGTTTCCGTGTTTATTTCCACCATTGGCATCAATGTGCAGACGATGATTTGCCACGGCAGTATGATTTCGGTGGGTATTTATCTGCTTTGCACGGGCTATGTCAGGCCGGAACTGAAAACATTGGGCAAGGCAGTGCCTGTGTTTGTGGCGTGTCTTGCACTGGCAATCGGTATGAATGAAATTGCCTACCGCACAGGTCTGCTGGCGCGGGAGGAATTTAATATGTTCTTCGTCAGTCCCTATTGCGCCCCCAGTCTGCCGGTGTATTCTCTGGTGCAGACCTATGTTGCATACCCCTGGTGCCTGATTATCTATATTTTAGGCTTTACGGCGGCTGCCGGCCTTGTGCTTTTGGCGGCAATGGGCATTGGAAAACTATTCCGCAAAACCCAAAAACAGGAAGTGAAAATTTAAAAAGCGAAGGGGATTTCCCCCTTCGTTTTTTGCTTTTTCGGGTATCCGGGGGTGGGGGATAGCAAAAAAAGGCGAAAAACAAGGTTAAACAGGGTAAAATCGCATTGACTTTTGCGGAAAAATCCATTAGAATAACACTGATATACTGCGCCCGTATGCAAATATGGGACTGTGAATAAATATTAGGAGGAAATAAGATTGAAGGATTGGGCATTTACTACCACCGTTGAGCAGATGGAAGAAGCCACCAATTCTTTGCTGGAAAATGCAAAGAAGGTCGGCGCTGATACTTGGCAGCAACGCGCCAAGAACCAGAATCCTCACTGCGGTTTCGGTGAAGCCGGTACTTGTTGCCGGATTTGTTCTATGGGTCCCTGCCGTGTCACTCCCAAAGCTCCCCGTGGCATTTGTGGCTGTGATGTTCACGGCATCGTCGCCCGTAACTACCTGATGTTCACCGCCGGCGGCTCTGCAACGCACTCCGACCACGGCCGTGAGATCATGCACACTTTGCACCAGACCCGCGAGGGCGGCAACTATCAGGTGAAAGACCCTGAAAAGCTGATCCGCATCGCCAAGGAATGGGGCGTTGAGACCGAGGGCAAGGATATCTATGCTCTGGCTCACGAAATGGCAGAGGTTGGCCTGCTGGAATACGGCAAGCCCTTCGGCTACCAGCGTTTTGTTGACCGCGCTCCTGAGCATACTCAGAAGCTGTGGGAAGATGCTGAGATCACCCCCCGCGCCATCGACCGGGAAGTTTCCCAGTCCTTGCATATGAGCCATATGGGTTGCTCCTCTTTGGCAGAGGCTCTGATTCGTCAGGCACTGCGCGCCGGCTTGTCCGACGGCTGGGGCGGCTCTATGATGGGCACCGAGTTCTCCGACGTTATGTTCGGCACTCCCAAGCCCATCGACACCGAGGCTAACATCGGTGTTATGGAGAAGGAGAACGTAAACATTGTTGTTCACGGCCACGATCCTTCTCTGTCTGAAATGATCGTTTACTTTGCAAACGATCCTGAGATGATCGCTTACGCTAAGGAAATGGGTGCTAAGGGCATCACTGTTTCCGGTGTTTGCTGTACCTCCAACGAAGTTACTATGCGTCACGGTATCCCCATGGCAGGTAACTTCCTGAACCAGGAGAACGTTGTACTTACCGGTGCTTGTGAAGCCATCGTGGTGGACGTGCAGTGTATCTTCCCTGCATTGGGCCCCCTGTCTAAGTGCTTCCACACCAAGTTCATCACCACCTCTCCCAT
>JAZRHG010000098.1:0-1503 GCA_045644625.1 Faecousia sp. | reverse complement strand
GGAACCACAATCCGGTGCCTTAGGCCTCTTGGCGACACCCACCATATGAAATTGTGCCGTGACCACACCTTGTCTACGCAGTAGTAATGGCACGCCAGAAGGGACTCGTTTGCATTTTCACCAAAGGGAAAAATTAAGGTTTGGCTCCGTCAAGCCCTCGCCGGCAACGCTCGCCCGCGTTGCATTTTATCGTTCGAGTCCTGAGTAAGACTTTACGAACTTGTAAATGCGGTAATCCTACTTGGGTGCTCAGTAGTAATGGCACGCCAGAAGGGACTCGAACCCCTGACCTACTGCTTAGAAGGCAGTTGCTCTATCCAACTGAGCTACTGGCGCATGTTTGGTATGGAGCGGGTGACGGGAATCGGACCCGCGTATCCAGCTTGGAAGGCTGGTGTTCTACCATTGAACTACACCCGCGTCCTGGCTTGTTCAGCTATGAGATTTTAGCACAAAAATATTTACCTGTCAAGGGTTATTCCCAGAATCTCCGGTATTTTTTTATAAATCACGTCCGCAACCGCGCCTTTCCCGCTTTCGCAAACCGTTTCATACCGGTCTGCCACCACGCCGTCAGCAGGGCAGTAGGCGTAGTCTGCCCCGTCTAACATCGTAATATCATTTTCCGCGTCGCCTACACAGACTAAAATTTTCTTGCCCAGTCTTTTTTGTAAGCTCCTTGCCGCATTTATCTTGGAGACGCCATTGGCGTGGACGTCCACAATTCGCGGACCGGCGCGGAACACCGCCACTTTATCGCCGTATTTTTCCTTAATCCATTTTTCCGCGTAATCAAACCGAGCAATTTCCTCCGGTGTGCCGGTGAACATATCGGAAACTGCCGGGCGTCTTGGCTGACCGAACAGGGCAAACTTCATAAACGGGCCTACATCCGCGCCGAAAACAGCCGGGGTGTGTCGCCACTGCATTGCCTCGTATAAGGCAACCATTTCTTCCCTTTGGTTCACCAGATAGTGCACATCGGTGCCCTGAATTTCCAAATTCATATCCGGAAATTCTGCCGCAACCTCGGCAATGGTCTCCCAAACAGGCAAATCCAAAAGCTTGATTTGGGAAAGCTGCCCGTTTTCATAGATGGCGCTGCCGTTATACAGCAAAAAGGGCGCATTGACCTTCAGCGTGTCTAAATATTTCCAAAACGTGCCGCCGCTTCTGCCGGTGTTGATAGTGAAGCTGCCGCCGTTTTCCATAAAATATTCGATTGCCTCCAAATTTCTTTGGGGGATAGTATTGTCCGGCGCAGTCATAGTCAGATCAAAGTCCACCGTCAATAAAATATCATCAAAAAGCGCCATTTCAGGACATCCTTCCCAATTTCTCTAAAACTTCCTTAAAGTACGCCGGCAGGTCGGCCATTACCATCACCGGGTGACCGTCACGGGGGTGGGCAAAGCACAAAATGCCTGCGTGGAGGCACTGGGAATCCTGACCCAGCTCCGGCTTTTTCCGGCCGTACACCGTATCGCCCAAAATGGGGTGGCC
>JAZRHG010000097.1:0-10654 GCA_045644625.1 Faecousia sp. | reverse complement strand
CATATACATTGCGTTCACCCTTCAAATAACAAAATAGGGACAAGGGAACGGCTCTCTTGTCCCTCACGCGCCGGATATTTTTATACTTCTTTGGGGATGTTTTTCATTGTCAGGCCGATGCGCTTGCGCTTTTCGTCCACTTCCAGAACGGCAACCTTGACAATGTCACCCACCTGCACCACCTCGGAGGGATGGCGCACCTTACGGTTGCAGACCTGAGAGATATGCACCAGTCCGTCCTGATGGACGCCGATATCCACAAACACGCCAAAGTCAATCACATTTCGCACGGTACCGGACAGCACCATACCGGGCTTTAAGTCCTTCATTTCCAGCACATCGGTGCGCAGAATAGGTGCGGGCAAATCGTCACGAGGGTCACGGCCGGGCTTGAGCAGTTCTTTCACCACATCTTCCAATGTGGGAATACCCGCGCCGCAGGTGTTTTCCACTTCCTGCGCGTTCAAGGCTTCAAACCGCTGGGCAAGCTCTTCCAACTTGCCGGCGGCAACATCCTTTTTGGTATAGCCGCAGAGGGTCAGCAGCTTTTCTGCCGCCTCGTAGGTTTCCGGGTGAACACCGGTGTTATCAAAAATCTCCTTACTCTCCGGTACACGCAAAAAGCCTGCGCACTGCTGGAATGCCTTGGGTCCAAGCTTAGGCACTTTTTTCAGCTGACTGCGGGCGGTAAACGCGCCGTTTTCTTCCCGATAAGTGACTACATTTTTCGCGGTGGTGGCTGTCAAGCCCGACACCTGCTGCAGCAGGCTCACAGAGGCGGTGTTCAGGTCCACACCAACTGCATTGACGCAGTCCTCCACCACGCCGCCGAGGGACTCGTCCAATCTCTTTTGGGGCATATCGTGCTGATACTGACCCACGCCGATGGCCTTGGGGTCAATTTTCACCAGTTCTGCCAAGGGGTCTTGCAGGCGGCGGGCGATAGAAACCGCAGAACGCAGATTTACATCAAATTCCGGGAACTCTGCTGCCGCCAAGGGCGATGCCGAATACACAGAAGCACCTGCCTCGTTGACAATCATATAGCTGACACCGGGTAAGGCTTTCAGCATTTCCACGGTCATTGCTTCCGTCTCGCGAGAAGCAGTGCCGTTGCCGATGGCAATGTGCTGCACATTATGTTTCCGAATCATCCGTGAGAGAATTTCGATGGCTTCCGCCTTTTTGCTTTGGGAGAAGGTGGGATACACCACATTGGTATCCAGCACCCGTCCGGTGCCGTCCACCACTGCCACCTTGCAGCCATTGCGGTAGCCGGGGTCAAGACCCATGGTCACAAAGCCCTTCACAGGCCGCTGCATCAAAAGGGGCTTTAAGTTCAGGGCAAAATTGGCAATGGCTGCCTCTGCTGCCCGCTCGGTCAAGGTGCTGCGCAGCTCCCGCTCCGCGCTGGGGAAAATGAGGCGACTGTAGGCATCCTCTGCTGCTGCGCGGACAAAGGTGCTTACGTTTGCAGTAGGTTTTAACGCACCACGGCAGACTACCGCCTGTCCCTCATTGCCGGGAAGAGAGATGCTTACTTTCAAAAACTCTTCTTTCTCACCCCGGTTGATTGCCAAAATTTGGTGGTTTTGCAAACGGGAAACCGGGCTTGAGAAGTGATAATACAGCTGATAGACGCTCTCTTTTTCTTCATCAACCGCCTCAACGGACATCACCGCCAGTTTCTCCATTTTCAGGCGCAGCATTTTCCGGATGTCTGCATCATCGGAAATCATTTCCGCAATAATATCGGAAGCGCCCGCCAAGGCATCTTCCAAGGTTTCCACGCCCTTTTCCGGGTCAATATAGTCTTTGGCAAGCTCGGCAGGGTCAGAGCCGTCCTGCTCAAAAATCGCCAATGCCAAAGGCTCCAAACCCTTTTCCTTTGCCACGGTTGCACGGGTGCGCCGCTTTTGCTTATAGGGGCGGTACAGATCCTCCGCCTCTGCCAAAGTCGATGCATTCTCAACAGCCTCTTTTAGCTCCGGCGTTAGCTTGCCTTGGTTTTCAATGGAATTTAGAATTTCCTCTTTTCTTTCGGCAAGGTTTCGTAAATAGTTCAGCCTTGTTTCCAAATTACGCAAGGTGGTGTCATCCATCGTTCCGTGCATTTCCTTGCGGTAACGGGCGATGAAGGGAATGGTGTTTCCCTCGTCAATCAGCGCAATCACATTTTCTACATAAAGGAGCTTTTGTTTTAGCTCTTCTGCAATGATTTCTGCAATGGGTTTCATAGTATCCTCCCGGTTTTTAGATAGGAAAATTATACCACAAACCGCCGCCCTCCACAAGGCAAAACGCAAAAATATTTTGCACTTGCACCCGTTACGAGAAAGTGGTATAATGGTATTTGTGAAATTATGAACACTGAGGAGGTAACCAAATGGACAAAATTTTGGCAACCACATCTGTCATTGGTGGCTCCGCCGACATGATGAAGCCGGCACTGGTTGTGCTGTTTATTATTTTGGCGGTTTTGCTCTTAAGTACCATCATTTTTACCGCGCTGTGCAAAGGCGGTGGCAAGCGACTGCCCGCTTCCAGAAAGCTGCTTTTGAGTGTGATGTACTTATCCACCGCTGCGGTGCTGGTCTGTACCATTTTCTGCACAATGAAGTATAACGCCTACAACGCAGCTTTGCGTGGTGTTGGCGACAAGAGCAGTCTTGCTACTACCATCACCGAAAATAACACCACTTCGGAAGAAACAGAAGCACCCACCACTGTGGAAACCACAGAGGAAACCGTTCCTGCTCCCACCTATACAGCTACGATGGATGCATCTGCTGACCCCAAAAAGTGGAATATCAACTGGAAGATTTATGAAGACAAAACCCAGCTGGAAAGCTACACCCGAAATGACCCCATTTCCTTCGGTGACGCTTCCACTTACATCCAGCTGCCCGGCGTTCTGACCTTCCGCGGTGATAACTATCGCACCGGTCCTACCTACGGCATCACCAATGTGGTCAACAAAACCCTCCAAAAGAAATGGGATTACAAGGTTGGCGGCATGAGCAGCTCTGCCGGTGGTTTCTGGTCCGGTACCGGCTGGACAGGTCAGCCTGTGCTGGTGCAGTGGGATGACGAAACACGCCAGATTATGAACCTGTATGATGACAAAAAGGCAAAAGACGGCCTCGTGGAGGTCATTTATGCCACAATGGACGGACATATCTACTTCTGCGACATTGAAGACGGCTCTTTCACCCGTCCGAAAATCAATATGGGTATGACCTTCAAGGGCTCCGGCTCTTTGGACCCCCGCGGCTATCCCCTGTTCTATGTAGGCTCCGGGGATAACACCAGCGGTGGCAAAGCTGCCAGAATGTATATTGTGAACCTCATCACCGGTGAAATCATCTGGGAGCACAGTGGCAAGGGCGATGTGAATACCCGCAAATGGTACGCCTTTGACTCTGCACCCTTGGTGGATGCCGAAACCGATACGATGGTTTGGCCCGGCGAAAACGGCGTGCTTTACACAATAAAGCTGAACACCGCTTATGACAAGACTGCCGGCACAATTTCCGTAAGTCCCGACCCGATGATTAAAAACTGTTACAGCACCAACACCGGACGCAGCAAGGGTGCGGAGAGCAGTGCTATTATTGTGGACAGATATTGCTACTTTGGTGACAACGGTGGTTTGTTCTTCTGTGTGGATTTGGATACAATGGAGCTTGTTTGGTGCCAAAACACCTTGGACGATGTGAATGCTACCCCCGTTTTTGAATGGGCTGACGACGGCAAGGGCTACATCTACACCGGCAACTCTATGGAGTATGCCAACGGCAAAACCCATCTGCACAAGTTGGACGCCGCCACCGGCGAAATTGTCTGGGAAGTGGTGTATGATGATGTTGCCTTTAACAAGGATGTTTCCGGCGGTGTGCTGTCCTCCGTTCTGTTAGGCAAAAAAGGCACCGACATGGAAGGTCTTGTGATTTACTCCATCTCCCGTACCCCCAGCTATGGCAAGGGTATTTTGGTAGCACTGGACACCAAGACCGGTGAAAAGGTTTGGGAAGTCACAATGAATAACTACTGCTGGAGCTCTCCTGCAGGCATTTACACCGCAGAGAATAAAGGTTACATTATTCAGTGCGACTCTGCAGGTAAAGTGTTCCTCATCGACGGCAAGACCGGCGAGAAAATCACCTATATTGAGCTGGGCTCCAATATTGAGGCCTCCCCCGCCATTTTCGAGAATCGATTGGTCGTGGGTACCCGCGGCGGCTTGGTATGCGGCGTAGAAATCAACTAAAGTGTATCACAAAAAACTTGGGCAATCCCGCAACGGGATTGCCCAAAAAAATTTTATTTTTCTGTAAGTCTGCGGCGGCGGTGGGATGCTCTCGGGCTTTCCGGGTCCGCCTTTTCCGCGCGGCGGGCGTATGCCGCTGCCGCCTCAGAGGTAGCTTCATAGGTCAGACGGCTGACCCGCACCGTACCATCCGGCTGTCCTGACAGGCGGACACGGATTAAAAACTTGCCGTGTTCCGGACAGGTGGTCAAGTCCATATACCGACGGCCGGGCTGGGCAAACCAACGGGAGCCCAGCATTTGGCGGGAGCAAACGGGACACTTATTTTCCGCGCCGGACATTGCCGAAAGAGCTGCCCGCTTATCCGGATAATCATAAAACACCTTGCGGCTGATGCAGCCGGGAAGCTCCGCCCCGTGGAAGCCGTTTACGTGCTCTTTTAGCGCCTTTCCATATTCCTGTGTGCCTTTTTCAAGGTCTAATCTGGCGCAAATCAGCGCCGTGTGATAGGCATCTCCCAAAGCATCGTGGGCAGGGCGTGTGGCTTCAATTCCAAATATCTCCATTGCGGTTTTCAGCGCCTTTTGGGAATTGGAGCCGTCGGTTTGGGCGTTAAAAATCATCTGGGCATTATACCAACGGCTGACCCAGTTTTCCTCAATGCCGTAAAGCCGCAGGTTTTCCCGCAAAATGGTGATATCATCAAAGCCCCAGGTCAGAAAGATTACGTCCTCACCGCACCAGGCACGAAAACGACCCATCGCTTCTTCCATTGTCACACCTTCATTGCGCAGCTGAGATTCCTTGATACCTGTCAGCTTACTGACCCGTCGGTTTAACCGGCGGTAATATTTTGGCTGGACCAGTACCTGAAATTCATCGACAACCCGCTGATCTTCTGTGACCCGTACCGCACCAATCTGAATAATCTCACCCCGGATTTGCACCGGCAGTACTTTTCGGGATGACGGAGAGCCGGGCCAGGGCTGATTCCATTCCATATCTAAAACAATATAATCCATTGCTGTAACCTCAGTTTCTATTTCCTACTTAGGCTGAGAGGCTGTTTCGGCTTGAGCCCTCTCAGTTTATATGATACCACATAACCTTAGGCTCTGTAAACCAAAAGTTGCAATTTTTTCGGTTGGGGGTTGTTTTTATACGCGGGATATGTCATAATAAGGAAAACCAAAAACAGGATGCATCAATTATGGATTACAAACGCATTTTAACCATTCAGGACATTTCCTGCGTGGGGCAGTGTTCGATCACTGTGGCACTTCCGATTTTATCGGCCTGCGGTCACGAAACCGCCGTGCTCCCCTCCGCAGTTTTATCCACCCATACCACAGGCTTTGACGGCTACACCCTGCGAGATTTGTCCGGGGATATGCCAGGGATTGAAAACCACTGGGTAAACACCGGTATCACCTTCGATTCTGTTTATACCGGCTACTTAGGAAGTGCAGAACAGGCCGATTATGTGCTGAGTATCATTGCCCGGTGTATGAAAAAAGGCGGCACAGCTTTTATCGACCCGGCTATGGCCGACAACGGCAAGCTGTATCCCGGTCTTGACGATGTGTATGTGCAGGCAATGGTTCGTCTGTGCAAAAGAGCGGACTACATTCTACCGAATATCACCGAGGCTTGCCTGCTCACCGGTGTGGCTTTTAGGGATGAATATGACAAGGCTTATATCGATCTACTCCTTGAAAAACTGACCGGGATCTGCCCCAATGTAATCCTCACCGGTGTATCCTATTGCAAGGAAACCACCGGCATTGAAGTAGTGGAACACGGCAATCGCAATTATTATGAACATATCCGTTTGCCCAACAGCAGCCACGGCACGGGGGATGTTTTCTCCTCGGCCTTTGTGGGCGCAAAGCTAAAGGGCAAAAGCGCATTTGCGTCTGTCAAAATTGCCGGTGATTACACCGTTGCCTGTATGGAGGCAACTGCAGACGACCCCAAACATTGGTACGGTGTCAAATTTGAGCCGGTTTTGGGAAAACTTATGGAACAACTACAGGAAAACTGATTTATTGGAGGTAGGTTATGAATTTCTTAGAGCAGCGTATTCTCAAGGACGGCAACGTCAAGCCCGGTAATGTTTTGAAGGTGGACTCCTTTTTGAACCACCAAATGGACATCGCCCTGATGGACGAAATCGGCAAGGAATTTCACCGCCGGTTTGCAGATAAAAAAATCACCAAGGTGCTAACCATTGAGGCCTCCGGTATTGCCATCGCCTATCCGGTGGCACGGGAATTCGGTGTGCCGATGATTTTCGCCAAGAAATCCAAGTCCATTAACATCGATGGCGATATGTACACTGCTGAGGTGGAGTCTTTTACCCACAAGAACATCAACAAGGTCATTGTTTCCAAGAAGTTCCTGACCAGCGATGACCATATTTTGATTATCGACGATTTTCTTGCCAACGGCTGCGCTTTGCAAGGTCTGATTGCCATTGCCAAAATGGCAGGCGCCACTGTGGAAGGTCTGGGCATCGCCATTGAAAAGGGTTTTCAAGCGGGCGGTCAGCAGCTGCGGAATATGGGCTACCACTTAGAGTCCTTAGCCATTGTGGATGCCATGGATGCAGAGACCGGAGAGATTACCTTCCGTCCACAAAACAAATAGGCGACAAAAAGTCCAACAGCTTTTCGCTGTTGGACTTTTTTATTAGATATGTCCCGATACGATGTATTTTTCATCGTCTGAAACGATAGTGTCCACTGTAAGATAGCGACCCATCAGTTCTGCCAAGGCGTTTTCCTCCATCAGTCCTACGGAGACCTTGCTGGCAGAGCCCTGGTGGTGGGCATCAATCTTGGCGCGGCTCATACCGTGGGCAACGGTCACTCTGCCGCCTTCTTTTAATAATTGAGATAGCCGTGCAAACAGTTTGTCCGGCTCCGGAAAATGAGGAAAGGCATTGTAAATCATAATGCAGTCAAACTTCTCCCCAAAATCATAGTCCTGCACATCGGCGCAAATCACCGAAATATTGCTATCCGGATATTTTGTGGCGGCAATTTTTACCATCTGGGAGGAAATATCCACGCCGGTGACACTTGCCACATTCCGCTTCAAATAATCCCCAAACAAAACGCCGGTGCCGCAGGCAACATCCAAAATATGCTTTCCTGCCTGCACGCCGCCCTTATCCAAAATGGTTGCAATAATCCGGTCATCCCGTATCATATCCGCATCCCAAGAGGGCGCTAAGCTGTCAAAAAATGCAATAATATCCTTTTGATTCATAGAAGCCTCTCTTATCCGGCAAAGAAGGTTGCCGTGTCAATTTTTTGGTAGCCGCCAAAGCTGCTGGGGCAGGCAAAAATCTCGTCTGCTAATTCTACACCCAAAAAAGCCTTGGTAATCTCGTTGGTCTTGGCAGCCATATCAATGTCCGCAAAAGCTTCGGGATAGACCGTTTTTGCAATAAACCAAGTGTTGATGAGCATAATTTCATAGTTGGTGTAGTAGGCATTGTACGCCATTTGCAGGTATACCTCGCCGTTCTTCCAAGCCTTGCAGGTATCGAACATCGTAGGGTCTTCTGCATACAGGGGCTTAATGTTCTTCACCGCAGCGGCATCCATAATGATGATATCCATATTTTCGCCCAGTTCTACGAACTTTTCTGCCTCAATGGGTCCGATGCCTTCAACACCCAGGCTGCTGACCACATTATTCACACCGGCAATGTGGAACGGCACATAGTTCGCCGCCGTCATCAGATGGTTGGTGGTGCCCCAGTTACCCAGGCCGCAGATGTAGGCATTGGGTTTTTCTGCCCCGGGGTTATCGGCAATGGCTTGCTCAATCGCACCCGTTTCGAGAGCGATAAATTCTACAAGGTCTTCTGCCTTTTCTTCCCTGTCAAAGATTTTGCCCAGTAGCTTTAGAGAATTTGCAAAAATATCGTCATATACGCCGTTACTGCCTGCATTCAATGTAATGACCGGCACGCCCAGTTGCTGTTGCAGGGTGTCAGACTTTTCTGCATCCTCAAATTCAGAGATGACGATATCGGGAGCGCAGGCAAGAATTTTCTCTACCTCTGCAGCCTGCACCATCGGTCCGCCCACACCGCAGGAGGGCAGTTTATTGAATGTCTCACCGAATGCCAGCACATAAGGTCTTGCCACGGAATCGAACATCTGCGGACGCTGGTCAAGAGTGGTGTTATCAATATCCTCCACACCGGCAAGCAAGGAAACATCGCCGATGTAGCTATACATTCTCAGCGCGCCTGCGCCAATGCAGACCACTTTTTTGTAGCTGCCGGGCTTGACCGTCACTTCCCTGCCCATCATATCGGTAACGGTAATTTCGTTGGACTGGGAGCTTTCTGCGGTGGTTGTCACCGGGTTTCCCTGTGCTGTGCAAGCACACAACGACAAAACCATAATTGCAGCAAGAGCAATCGCGAGCAACTTCTTAGCCTTCATAGTGATACCCTCCTAAGATTACTTTTTGATTATTTACCGTGATAATTTTGGTGTCACAGTCAAAAATGTCCTTAATCACTTCTTCTGTGATAATTTCCTTTCCGCCTGCGTATTTCACTGCCCCGTCTTTCAGCAAAAAGAACTTATCACCAAAATACAGCGCCTGATTTAGGTCGTGTAAAGAGGAAAGAATGCTGATATTTTTTTCTCGTGCCAGTTTCTTAGCTTCCTGAATAATCAGCTGCTCATTTGCCATATCCAAATTGCCGGTAGGCTCGTCAAAAACCATCAGTTTCGGCTCCTGGGCAATGGCGCGGGCAATCGCAATTTTCTGCTGCTCGCCGCCGGAAAGCGCCTCGGCATTACGCATAGCATACGCCATCAGCCCCATATCTTCTAAGATTTTTTCAACCACTTCGTAATCTTCCCGGCCTGCCTTCATGCCAAAATAGGAGACTCTTCGCATCAGCACAGAGTCAAACACGGTCATATCGCCAAAGTGGATATGCTGCGGTACATAGGCAATTTTCCGTGCCCGCTCACGTCGGGCCATTTTGATTAAGTTTTCACCGGAAAAGGTGATACTGCCATCACTGGGCGTTTGTATGCCCAGGATATTTCGAAACAGGGTTGTCTTGCCGGAGCCGTTTTTGCCCAGCAAAATACCCACCTCACCCTGGCCAAGCTCTAAAGAGGCGCCTTGCAACACAGGGGTGTTCTTTGTATAGCGGAAGTGTAAATTTTCTACTTTCAGCATTCGTGGTTCTCCTTTCTACGAAAGATAATGGCAAGAAAGAAAGGAGCGCCCAGCAAGGAGGTAATAGCACCTACCGGCAGAGCATTGCCGCTGCCCAGCGTGCGGGAGAGGGTGTCTGCTACCAATAGCAGCAGGCTGCCGCTTAAACAAGATACCGGGATGGTAATCCGATGATCCTGTCCCAGCAGTCTTTTGGTGATGTGGGGACAAATCACGCCAACAAAGCCAATCACGCCTAAAAAGGATACACAAGCGGCGGTAATCACAGAGGAAAGCAGCAAGGTAAAAAACCGCAGTGCCTCCACATTGACACCCATCGTTTTCGCAGTTGCCTCACCGCTGAGGAGCGCATTGTATTTCCACGCCATCAGAGAAAAGAAAACCACACCCACGACCACAGTGATGAGCATAATCAAGTCTTTTTCGTAGGTAGCCCGGCTTAAATCACCAAAGCTCCAGACCACGGCTGCAGATAAGCCCACATCGGTAGCATAAAACTGCAAAATGGTGGTAGCAGCCGTCCAAACGGAGCCGATGGCAATACCCGCAAGCACCACCACATTAGGCGAAAAGGAACGCACCTTACACAGCGCCAAAATCAACAGAACCGAGGCCGTGGAAAACACGAAAGCAAGCACAGATGTAGCATAGGGATTTGCGCCCACATCAAAGCTGCTGAGGCTATTTCCCGTAGTCAAAAAGCCACCGGCAAAGGCGATAATGGAAAGGTTTGCGCCAAACACTGCCGCATTGGAAACGCCCAAAGTAGAGGGCGATGCCATTGTGTTATTTAATGTGGTTTGCATCACCAAGCCGGCAACAGACAAGCCAGCACCTGCGATGATTGCCGCCAGTACACGGGGGATTCGAATGCGCCAAATAATTCTTTTCTGAGCATCATTTCCGCCGCCCAACAGGGTCTCCAACGCCTCACCAAAAGACAAATTGGATACACCCACAAAGATGCACACAAATGTCATAATCAGCACCAAGGCAATTAACAACATCAGCACAAGCCGGTTACGCCGGTTTCTGTTTTTCAGTTCGCGATATGCAGTCATAATTGTTCCGTCCTTTATATTCTTGGCATATCATAGCATAAAAAACCCCCCCTTTTAAGCCCCAGGGGGGGATTTTTTTACACAAAATATGTGTTAAATC
>JAZRHG010000096.1:0-8317 GCA_045644625.1 Faecousia sp. | reverse complement strand
GGCAGCAGCGGCGGTGGTGTTCTCGACGGCAGCAGTAGTGTCGTCAGCAGGGGCGGTGGTGTCGGGGGTGGGGGTTTTTCCGGAGGAAGCACAAGGCACCAAAGACAGGGCCATAAACAGGGCCAAAACCAGTGCGATTAACTTTTTCATAATAAAAATCTCCTTATTAAAATTGGTTTCGTTTAGGATGTGTGCATTATAGCACGTATAATATTCATCGTCAACTGGCAAAATGACTAAAATATGCAGAAAAATATGCATAAATATTACCAAAATAGTACAGAAACCCACAAAAGGGTGAATGATATTCATTTTATAGTGTATAAATATACGAATATATACAGGATTATATGCAAGTTCCTGTTGGGAAAATATTAGTTGTCAATTTTAGCGAAATATTATATAATGTATTAGTTATCACAAGCTTGCTTTTGAGGAGTAGTTTTTATGATCAATCGAAGCGAAGAACTGAAGCCTTACTTAGTCCCCGGTAAGCGGGTGCACCTTGTAGGCATTGGTGGCGTGTCCATGCGTCCGCTGGGCCTGGTGCTTCAGGGTATGGGCCTTACTGTAACAGGTTCGGATATGAATTCTTCTGTTTCTACAGATGAACTGATTGCCCACGGCATTTCTGTTTCCATCGGTCATTCCGAGGAGAATATTATCGGGGCTGACTGCATTATTCGCACGGCGGCTGCCCACAATGACAATCCGGAAATTGCCGGTGCCCGCCGTATGGGCATTCCGATGTTTGAACGGGCGCAGGCTTGGGGCGTGATTATGCAGGCATATAAAAATGCCCTTTGCATTGCCGGCACCCACGGAAAAACCACCACCACTTCTATGGTCACCCATATTTTAATGGAGGCTGACTTCGACCCCACGGTGATGATTGGCGGGTATCTGCCGCTGCTGCATGCAGGTCACCGGGTAGGTAATGGCGACACCATCGTTTTGGAAAGTTGTGAATATTGCGATTCTTTTTTGAATTTCTTCCCCACCTTGGCGGTTATACTAAATGTAGAAGCGGACCATTTGGATTATTTTAAGGACCTAAAAGATGTGGAAAAATCCTTCCGCCAGTTTGCGGAGCTTTCCACCTCCGGCGTGCTTGCCAATGGCGATGACCCCCATGTGGTGGAAACGCTGCAAGGTATGGAATATGTCAGCTTTGGTCTGCAGCCGGGTAACCGTGTGACGGCTGCTAATATCTGCCCTGACTGGCGGCACTTTGATGTTGTGTGTGACGGAGAATTCTACTGCCACCTGGATTTGCAGGTTTTAGGCCGCCACAATGCCTTAAATGCGCTGGCGGCTGCCGGTATGGCCTGGATGCTGGGTGTGCCCGGTGAGGCGGTAACCAATGGCCTTGCCACATTTACCGGTGCGCAGCGGCGTATGCAGTTTAAGGGCAAGTTTAACGGTGCAGACGTGTACGATGACTATGCCCACCATCCCGACGAATTAGCAGCAACCATTGAGGCTGTGCGCACAATGGGCTATAAGCGCTTGGTGCTGGCATTCCAGCCCCATACATATACCCGCACAAGGGCATTGTTTTCCAGCTTTGTACGGGAGCTGAAAAAGGCGGATGTGGTAGTGCTTTCGGAGATTTATGCTGCAAGAGAGCGAAACACCGTTGGGATTTCTTCTTTGGACTTGTGTAAAGAAATTCCGGGTGCAATCTATCGCAAAACCTTGCAGGATGTGACCAACACCCTGTCAGAAATTGTCCGTGAGGGCGATATCGTGCTGACTGTAGGCGCCGGAGATATCTACCGCGCCGGTGAGGCGTTGTTAGAAAAATGATTATGAATAATGAGGAGGGATACCGATGAAAAAATGGAATGTAGGCATTTTGTTCGGTGGTATCAGCCCGGAACACGAAGTATCTTTGCGTTCTGCAGAGTCAGTGCTGAATAATATTGACTCTGAAAAGTATAATATTTTCCCTGTGGGCATTACCAAAGACGGTCAGTGGATTTATTTTGACAGCCAGGATTATGGGCTGCTGCCAGATGGCCGTTGGCAGGATAATCCGGGAAATGTGCCGGCTGCAGTTTCTCCTGTCCGCGGACAGGGCTTACTGCTGTTTACACAGGAGGGTGTCAAAACCCAACCTTTGGATGTGGTGTTTCCGGTGCTGCACGGTGAAAATGGCGAGGATGGCTCCGTTCAGGGTCTGATGCAGTTGGCAGGCATTGCTTGCGTCGGTCCGGATGTGGCAGCTTCTGCCGTGTCTATGGATAAGACGCTTACCAAGCTGGTGATGGACCACGCGGAAATCCCCCAAGCCAAATGGGTCTTGGTGCGAAACAGTGAGTTGACTCCCCATATGGATGAAATCGTGGCAAATTTGGAAGCCCAGTTTGCCTATCCTATGTTTGTAAAACCTGCCGGCACCGGCTCCTCTGTGGGCGTGTCCAAGGCAGCAGAGCAGGAGAGCCTGAAAGCGGCTCTAATAAATGCAGGTCTGTATGACGAAAAAATCTTAGTGGAAGAATTTATTCACGGCAGAGAAATTGAAGTTGCCGTGCTGGGCAATGAAATGCCGGTAGCTTCTATCTGCGGCGAAATCGATTCCGGCGCGGAATTTTACGATTACGAAGCGAAATATGTTACCGATACCTCTGTGGCATACGTGCCTGCCCGCATTGATGAGGCGGTTGCCGAGCAGGTGCGGGAGCTGGCAATCAAAGCCTATAGCGCCTTGCACTGCAAGGGCTTAAGCCGTGTGGACTTTTTCGTCACCTATGCCGATAACCGGATTGTGTTCAACGAGATTAACACCCTGCCCGGTTTTACTTCCATTTCGATGTATCCCAAGCTGTTTGCTGCCAGCGGCATTGCCTATTCGGATTTGATTGATAAGCTGCTGCAATTGGCAATGGAGGCAAAGTGATGCGCAGGGAAGTGATGTTGTCCATTTTAGGTCGTCAGTCTTATTTAGACCAAGAGCCGGACGAGATTGAATTGGTGACAGAAGGCACAATGGAATTTATGGACGGCGGTTGGACCATCCAGTATGAGGAAACTGAGCTGACCGGAATGGCGGGGGTGACCACCACTTTCCGGGTAGAGCCCGGAAAGATCATTTTGACCCGCACTGGAAAGTTGCACTCTCAAATGGTCTTCCAGGAGGGTGTGCACCACGAATCCCTTTACCAAATGGAGTTTGGCGCTTTGATGATCACTGTGTGCGCCACTCGGATTTTTGCCCAGCTGGGAGATGAGGGCGGTATGATTGACCTTGTGTATCATATCGACATCGAACATAACGCCGCCGGCACAGTAGACTACCATTTGGAAATTACCCCCAAATAAAAGAAAAACCCAGCCTATACAGGCTGGGTTTTTGTGTATCAAAATCTTATTCTGCCTTTTCCGTGTACTGAGACTGGGTGATTTCGTAGGGATTGGCGATTGCGTTGTTCACGCTCTCAACAATGACCTTCTTGTCTTCCTCTGTCAGAATAGCAGCAGGAGCGGGCAGGTCTCTGGTGGTAATGGGGTTCTGCAGCTTGACCTCGGTGATGGTCTGACCGGTGAGCTTGGACCAGGCGGTGTAGCCTGCGATGACCTTACCCAGGTTATTCAGGTGATAGGTATCCTTGCAGAGGTTATCGCCGAAGTAGCTGGTACGGGCGTTCTGCACAGCAGTACCGGAGGGAATCACAGCAGAGAAATCGGTTCTGGTGAGAATCTGCTCCTTCACAGTGCTGATCAGCGCGTCATACATTGCCATCTGGTCGGAGGCAAAAGTGCCGGTGAAAACGGACTGGGTGGAGTCGCTCTGATATGCCCAGGTCAGGTTCCAAACATAACGAGCGTTGGGGTTGGTCTTGTTCTTATCGATGAAGTCGATCAGCTGATTCAGATAATCGCCGTAGGTATGGGGCAGTGCGGCAGCGGCAGCGCCCTGCTGGATGTAAATGATATCCCAGTCCTCTTCCTGAAGCACGGGCAGCAGGGGGACACCCGGGGTGGTAGTCCAGTCACCGGTGGGGGTGGACTTATAGTAGTTATCATAAAGACCGTTGGTGCTCTGAGAGTTCAATACGTGCTTTTCCAGAGTGCAACCGCTGGCATACAGACGGCCGATGACCACATCGGTAGCGCCTTCGGCATAAGCGATTTTTGCCAAAAGCTCGGTGGTATCCACGCCGAAGCTACTGGTCAGGCACAGCATCTTCAGGGTCTTGCCGTCAGACACGGGGGTGGTAGTGTCGGCAGGAGCCTTAGTAGCGGGGACGGTGCTTTCTGTGGTTTCGGCAGTGGTGTTGCCTGCACCGCCGCAAGCGCACAGAGCGCAAAGCATCAGCGCTGCCATAGTCAGGCAAATCAGTTTTTTCATAAGTTTCATTTTCGTCACATCCTGTTATAAAAATTTATATGGTGCTTTTCAGCAATCCGGATTATTCCGGTTTTACTGTGTACTGGGATTGGGTAATCTCCAGGGGGTTGGCAATTGCGTTGTGAACCGATTCCAAAATAACTTTTCTGTCCTCCTCGGAAAGCTCGACTGCCGGTTGGCGCAAATCGCGGGTGGAGATGGGGTTAGGCAGCTTTACTTCCGTGACGTGTTTGCCGGTGAGTGCAGACCAGGCGGTGTAGGCGGCGATGACCTTACCTAAATTGTTTAGATGGAAGGTGTCCTTGCATAGCGCATCGCCAAAGTAGCTGGTACGGGCATTCTGAATGGCAGTACCGGTGGGAATTACCACGGAGAAACAATCGTGAATCAAGACTTTTTCTCTTAGCGTGTCAAGCAAGGCGTTATACATTTCCATTTGGTCTGAATGAAACCGCTCCACAAAAACTTCCTTGGTAGAATCACTTTGATACGCCCAGGTCAGGTTCCAAACGTAGCGGGCATTGGAGTTGGTCTTATGTTCATCTAAGAATGCGACCAGCCGCGCAATGTAATCCTGGTAGGTTTCGGGCAGGGCGGCGGGATTTGCGCCTTGCTGGATGTAAATGATGTCCCAGTCCTCTTCCTTGAGGGCCTGCATCAAGGGGGTGTTTTCGTGCCTGTCCCAAACGCCGGTGGAAGACTTATAATAAACCTCATAAGTCTCTTCGGGGTTCATTGCGCATTGCATATGCCGCTCCAAACGGCAACCGCTGGAGTACAATCGACCGATGAGTACGTCGGTAGCGCCTTGCTCCAACGCCACATTGCACAAAAGTTCTGTGGTGTCAATGCCGAAACTGCTGGTCAGACACAGCATTTTTAAGGTCTTGCCGTCTGACACAGGGGTGTTGGGAAAACCGGTCCGTTTAGAAACGCCCATTGTTGTCACATCCTGTTTTTGGATTGCACAGTTGTTGCAACTGCATCCCTTTTATAATATACATTTGTATATGCAAAGTCAAGATATAAGGCGCGTTATAGAAGAATACTGCAATTCTCAAAGAGAAAAGCGCAACTTTGAAAAGTTGCACTTATTTTTGATAAATCACTATCATTGCGAAAGGTAAATGCAGCCTGCGGCTGATGATATGCACCTTCGGTGATGATATACCATTGCTTTCGCAATGGATAAAAAATCGACAGGTCGAAACCTGTCGATTTTTGGTGGAGATGAAGAGGATTGAACTCTCGACCTTACGGATGCGAACCGTACGCTCTCCCAGCTGAGCTACACCCCCATTTTTGTGATTATACCACAAATATTTGTGATTTCAAGATGTTGTTTGATTATGCGCTGACGCGTTGGTGTCTGATGCGTCCGAAATAAGCAACAAATTGGGGTAAAAGCGGACGAATTGTCTTGTTTTTCGGGTATGCTTTCATTATAATGGATTCGTAACCTTTTGCGGATTTTTTAGGTATGGAGGAATAATTGTGAAACGTTCTGAAATTAACAAAGCACTGAAGGAATTGGAGACAATGTGCGAAAAGCATTGCTGCTATCTGCCCCCGTTTTGTCATTTTACCCCGGAGCAGTGGGAGAATATCGGACACGAATATGACGAGGTTCGTGACTGTATGCTAGGTTGGGACATTACCGACTACGGTATGGGCGATTTCGACAAGTTCGGTTTTTCTCTGATCACCATTCGCAACGGCAACCGTGCAATGGAAGACAAGTACCCCAAGGTATATGCGGAGAAGCTGCTGTTTTTGAAGGAAGGTCAGTATGCCCCCAACCACTTCCACTGGTATAAGACGGAAGATATTATTAACCGCGGCGGCGGCAATGTGCTGATTAGAGTGTATAACAGCTTGCCCAATGAAGAAATCGACTATGAGTCTGACGTGACCGTACATACCGACGGACGCACCTACACCGTGCCTGCCGGAACCCAGGTGCGCCTGACCCCCGGTGAGAGCATTCCCATTCAGCAGTTTATGTATCACGATTTCTCTGTGGAAGAGGGGTCCGGCGATGTGCTGCTGGGCGAAGTCAGCCAGTGCAATGACGATAACACAGACAACCGCTTTAATCCCCCTGTGGGCAGATTCCCCACCGTTGAGGAAGACGAGGCGCCTTACCGCCTGCTGTGCAACGAGTACCCCGTAGCAAAATAAGGAGAAACCAATGATTAGAGAAGTTTTCGAGAACGAAGAATGGTTTTTTCCCACCATTGTGTACCGACCGGAGAAGATGGAGGGAGAACTACCCCTGATTATTCAGCTCCACGGAGCCGGTGAGGTGGGTGACGGCGGCGAAGAATTGGTGATTATCGAGCGTCACGGCATTTCCAATCTGCTCAAAGAAGGAAAAGAGTATCCTTGTATTATCGTAATGCCTCAGTGCCCTAAAGTCAGTTTCTGGGCTGCGGAAATTCCCAATTTCTATCGTTTTGTCAAGCACCTGCTGCAGGTGTATCCCATCGACACCCACAAAATCAGCTTGACGGGCCTCAGTATGGGCGGTTACGGCACCTGGTTTACCGCCATGCGCTATCCCCATATATTTGCCGCTATTGCCCCCATCTGCGGTGGCGGTATGCCCTGGAGAGCCGATGTAATTGATATGCCCGTCTGGGCATGGCACGGCTCGGAGGATGAGGCGGTTTTCCCCTCGGAGTCTATGAATATGATCCACGAAATCCGGAAAACCGGTATTAACAAATGTGACGTGCGGCTGACCATTGTGGATGGCGTTGCTCACGATGTGTGGGACAATGCCTATCAGGATGAGCTGATGCAATGGTTGCTGGCGCAAGAAAGGATGGACGCATATGTGTGAGGTTGTAGCAATAGGCGAATTGCTCATTGATTTTGCCACCATTTCCGCCGATGCAGACGGTTATCCCACAATGGCGGCGCACCCTGGCGGCGCCCCTGCCAATTTCCTGGCAGCGCTGACCAAATACGGTCATAAAACAGCCCTTTTGGGCAAGGTAGGTAACGATGCCTTTGGCAAAATGCTGCTTGGCACTTTGCAAAACGCAGGCATTGAGACCAAGGGGATGCTGGTAGATGACGATTTCTTTACGACCCTGGCTTTTGTCACCTTTGATGACAAGGGTGATCGCTCCTTCAGCTTTGCAAGAAAGCCCGGCGCGGATACCCAAATCCGCTTTGAGGAAATGGATTTGACACTGATTGATGAAGCGAAGGTGTTCCACTTTGGCACCCTGTCTCTCACCGATGAGCCTGCCCGCACTGCAACCCAAAAAGCGGTTGCTTATGCCAAGCAGCAGGGCAAACTGATTACCTATGACCCCAACCTGCGTAAGCCCCTGTGGAAGGATTTGGAAGTTTGCAAGGAGCAGCTTTTGTGGGGTCTGAAGCAGGCAGATGTGGTGAAAATCAGTGATGAAGAAGTGGAATTCCTCTTTGGTTGCACGCCGGAGGAAGGCGCAGACATTCTACTGAATGCGTATGGTGTGAAATTGGCAATGGTCACATTGGGACCGAGTGGTGCATTCTTAAAGAATGCAACCGCCGAGTGCTATGTCAAGTGCCCGAAGGTTACGCCCATTGATACCACCGGTGCCGGTGATATTTTCGGTGGCAGCGCAGTCAGCCGCTTGCTGGAGCTGAACATTGCGCCGGAAAAGCTGAACAAAGAGCAGCTTACCTATGTAGGCAGCTTCGCATCCACTGCAGCAAGCCTGTCCACAGAAAAGCAAGGCGGTATCCCCAGCATTCCGGAAGAAGATGTTGTAAAAAGTTGCCGGTAACCGCAATAAATGCATAAATGAAAAGTGCCTGATTGCTTTGAACTGCACCCCATTTGTTAGACAAGTATGATATAATACTTGTACTAAGAAATGGGGTGTTTTTCTATGCCTAAAGGAGTGCCTAACAAACGCCATACCGGTGAATTCAAGCAGATGGTCGTTGAGACTATGATGCGTG
>JAZRHG010000095.1:0-43908 GCA_045644625.1 Faecousia sp. | reverse complement strand
GCTTAAATTCGATTTCATCGAAACTTAAACAATTCATATCAATTGTCCAAGGTGTTTGTTCGTCTTTGCGTTATTCAATTTACAAGGTACAGTCCCCTCCGCCTTGCGGAGAGCTTTTTCATTCTACTACAAAGCTTTTCTCTTGTCAAGAACTTTTTTCTTTTTTTCTCAACATTTTTTATGATTTGTTCCAGTTTTTTAATTTCGGCAGGTTTTTCTCCTCGGAAAGAAACTGCGCAGCCATATCAATTCCATCATTTGTTTCCCATAAACACACTTTAACAGACGGGCGGAGATATTCGCGAAGCGCATCAATATGAGCTTGTGCGTCCTTGGAAATAAGCAAATACTCAGCTGTATCCAAATAGATAACACCCGGCGTGTTCTTCTCTAAATCCAAAACAGCCTCAGCAACCGTTTCACCGCGTCCCACATTATTGGTATCGGTTTCCAAAACCACCGCCCCGGGTTCCGTGTAAATACCCACGGTTTGCACCGGCCGTAATTTTGCAACATCCAGTCGTTTTACAGGCGCTAAGAACAGCAACGATATAATTACCACATAAGCAACCTTTCTCACTTTTGATTTCTCCAATCTTCCGGACGAAGCTTCGCAGTCCTGAATTTATTTTGAACCAGCCTTTTTCGCAAAAACGAGCCAGTATGGGACAAGTACGGTACGCCCAAACATTGTAACCCGGATAGGTGCACGATAAGCACAAGCACACCGGCCGCAACTCCATACAAACCGGAAACCGAAGCCAAAACTGCAATCAGGAAACGCCAAACACGTATGGCGTTTGCCAAATCCCGGCTTGGCAGCACAAATCCGCATACGCCGGCAATGGCAACCATAATAAGTGCCACCGGTGAAATGAGTCCTGCCTCTACTGCAGCGGTACCCACAACAATACCGCCAACCACTGAGACAGATTGTCCAATAGCCTGTGGCAAATGGATGCCGGATTCCTGTAATAACTCAAACGCGATCAGAAAGCCTAACACCTCTACAGTTGTGGAGAAAGGGACAGACTGTTTGCTCTCGATAATGGAACGCAAAAGTGAAAGTGGGATAAATGCTTGATGAAAGGTTGCAAAGGCAATATAAATTGCCGGCAGTAACAAGCTGATGAGTAAGGACAGATATCGCAGAATACGAATCGCAGATGCTCCGATATAATCCCTCCCTCGATCCTCCGGGCTCTCCATAAGATACATGAAATCTGCAGGTGCCAAATACCCTAAAGGAAGACCATCCACGAACAGACCCACCCTACCGTCCAATATAGCCTGGCAGAAACGATCTGAGCGTTCGGTGTATTGCAATAGCGGAAATGCCGTACTTCTGGAGCCGGTGACATATTCTTCTACCGAAGAAGGAGATATCATCCCATCAATGTCAATTTCATTTACTCGTTTTTTCATCTTATCCACAAGTTCGGGGTTTGTAATTCCCTCCAGCCAAACCACACTCACATTGGTAAGTGACCTTCTGCCAACCTGCGTTTCATAAATCCGTAAATCCGGACTGCGCAGATGCCTGCGGATGTAACTTGTGTTGGAACGAATCGTTTCCACAAAAGCATCTTTTGCGCCCTTGACCGTGTTTTCCACCTGGGGTGCAGAGGTGCCTCGTTTGTCCGGCGTTTTCACCTCAAAAGCAATCGCACCGGCACCCGGAAACAAAACAACGCAAAAACCATTCACAAGCTTTAACGCCAAATCATCCAAATTCTTGCAGGGTGATGCCACACTATTATAAATCACACCATCCATCGCGCGACTATAAAGCTCGTTCATCGTATCACCGGAAAGTTGCTGCGCAATGGGCTTCAATACATAATCTGACGCATACGCCGCAGCCACTAAGCCATCGACAGCATAGGCATACAATGTAAACTCCCCACACCGCAGCTGACGGCGGACAAAATCCCCGGCATCACGAAAAACATGACATATTGCTTTGTCGGTCATCGTTCCCGGATACGTTTCATTCATTATCGGCTCACCTCCGCAATATTGTAACCGGAGGAAAGAAATGTTATGCGGATATATTTGCTTTTTTTTCATTATAATGGTATAATGTTGCAAATTGTTTAAAGGAGTGAGAGCGATGTCTCACGTAATTGCAGCTGTATCAACCGGAAATCAAATAAGCGCCATTGGTATTTTGCGTTTATCCGGAAAAGGTTGCGCGGAAATTGCCGGAAAGGTTTTTGTTTTAAATAGCGGGAACCCCCTCGAGAATGCGCCTAACCGCAAACTGGTACTGGGAACACTGCTGGACAAATCTGGACGGGCAATCGATAACTGTCTTGCGGTTTTCACCCGCGGTCCCCACAGCTACACCGGAGAGGATACAGTTGAGATTCATTGTCACGGCTCTCCTGCTGTTTTGGCTGCCGGATTAGAAGCCTTATACCAAGCAGGCGCACGGCCAGCAAAGCGGGGAGAGTTCACAAAACGGGCATTTTTGAATGGTCAGCTTCAGCTGACTCAGGCTGAAGCTGTCATTGATTTGATAGAAGCCGAGACTGCCGATGCAGCAGCAAATGCTGCCGGTCAGGTTAGCGGCGTGCTGCAAAACAAACTCTCCCCTATTTATGATAATCTGACAGATATCTGCAGTCATTTCCACGCAGTGTTGGATTATCCCGACGAAGACATTGAAGATTTTGGTTTGCGCCATTACGAAACGAGCATTCAAAACGCCGGAAAAGCACTAAATCAGCTGCTGCAAACCTATGGCCAAGGAAAAATCCTGAAGCAAGGCGTATGCGCTGCAATTGTAGGTAAGCCGAACGTTGGTAAGTCAAGCCTTCTAAATGCTTTGGCGGGATACGAACGCGTAATTGTCACAGAAATCGCCGGTACCACCCGTGACACTGTGGAAGAAAATGTTATGGTTGGCAACACGCGTTTGCGTCTGATTGACACGGCTGGCATTCGTCAAACCGATGACAAAATTGAGGCTATGGGCGTGGAGCGTTCCCGGTCCGCTGCCGAAAATGCTGACCTTGTTATTTTTGTGTGTGACGGCTCTCAGCCATTAAGTTCAGAAGATAACGAGATCATTGACATTTGCTTAGATGCCAAAAACTCCATTGCTTTGATCAACAAAACCGATTTGGGGCACGCAGTTGTTCCTTCTGATCTGCCATTTATGACAGTGATCAACATCTGCACAAAGAATGGAGACGGTTTGGAGCAATTAGCAGATGTGATCGATGAGATGTTTGCCGGTAACACGCCTTGCGATGGTTCAATCCTAACCAATCCCCGACAGTACGATGCCATTTACAGGGCACACGAAGCATTATGCAATGCTTTGAACGGACTGAAACTTGGTTTCACGCCAGATGCTGTGCTGACAGATGTAGAGAATGCAATGGAAGCTATGGGAGAGGTCACCGGCGCAACCGTGCGGGAAGATATCACCGCAAGGATTTTCGAACGTTTCTGTGTAGGAAAGTGATTATATGATATATTTAGATAATTCTGCAACCACAAAACCCTGTAAGGAAGCTGTGGATGCCATCACAACGGCGCTGACAGAGCAATGGGCAAATCCCAGTGCCTTATACAGTTTTGGTTTCTCCGGTGCCAAGCACCTGCGCACCGCCCGCAATCAGGTGGCAAAAGCTTTGGGCGCAGAACCGGAGCGGGTATTTTTCACCTCCGGTGGCACAGAGGCGGACAACTGGGCAATTGTCGGCAGCGCCAAGCGCTTCGGCAAGAAAAACAAGCACATTGTATCTACCGCAATTGAACATCACGCTGTGCTTAACACATTAAAAGAATTGGAGGCACAAGGTTACGAGGTAACATATCTGCAGCCCGACAAAGATGGCGTCATTACCCTTGATACACTGAGAGAAGCATTGCGTAAGGACACTTTTCTGGTTTCTGTAATGATGGTAAATAATGAAACCGGCGCTGTTATGCCCATTACGCAAATGGCAAAGCTTACACATAAGATTTGTCCAGACGCCATTTTTCACACGGATGCTGTACAGGGTTTTTTGAAAGTCCCCTTTACCGCCAAAACCTGCGGAGCTGATTTGATTTCCGTCTCCGCCCACAAAATCCACGGTGCAAAAGGCGCGGGCGCATTGTATATCAGCCCCCGGTTAAAATCCTTTCCACCACTGCTCATTGGCGGCGGTCAGGAAAACGGATATCGAAGCGGCACCGAGGCAATGCCGGCCATTATGGGTTTTGGTGCAGCCTGCGAAAGTATAAGCAAAACCCTCGCAGAGGACATAGCCCGTGAAGAAGATTTCATTTCATATCTGGCAGACAAACTGGGTGCTTTACCTTCCGTTTCTATTAACGGGAGTCATCAAGCACCGCACATCTTGTCTGTTTCTATACCGGGCATTCCCACGCAAAATATTATTAACATTCTGCAAGACCACGAAATTTATGTGTCTGCAGGCTCTGCCTGCGCCAAGGGTCACAGAAGCCACACTTTAACTGCAATGGGTCTGTCGCCGGAAATCATGGACAGTTCCTTCCGTGTTTCCATTTGCAGAGACACCACAAAAGAGGAAATTGACGCACTTATTACAGTGATAAAAAATGAAATATTGCCAAGAGTACGGTAAAAAACACCCCGTGGGTTATTCCCACGGGGTGTTCAATTCCATTACAGAAGTTCCTTATTCTTGTTCTTCTTTGCAGCCTTGGCTTTTGCCTTTTCCTCAGCAGCCTTTGCTTCCTTTTCCTTCTTAGCTGCAGCCGCGCTGTCATTGGTGGACAAAGCCCACTTCTGCAGCTCGATGCGGACCTGATCTGCACCGGTTTCAATGACAAACTTTTCATCCTTAACACTAACGACCTTGCCTACAATGCCACCGATGGTGGTAATCTCATCGCCCACCTTCAGGCTGGAACGCAACTGCTCTGCTTCTTTTTTACGCTTGTTTTCGGGGCGAATCATCAGGAAATAGAAAGCGCCAACCATCAAAATCAACATCACAATCGAAGATATACCGCCGCCTTGCGCGCCAGTAGTTGTTAAAAAATTCAACATAATAAATGCTCCTTTTATATTAATTCTAATGTATTATACCACTCATTCCATAAATTGCAAGAAAATTTTAGATTCTACGGCCTAATTTTTCAGAAAACTCACATCTGAACGCCGCAAAAGTACCATTATCCAGCGCATCACGGATTTTTTCCATCAGCTTATTGTAGAAATAAAGGTTGTGCATAACCGCCAGACGAAGCGCTAAAGTTTCCTCTGCCACAAATAAGTGGCGAATATACGCCCTTGAGTAACGTCGGCATACCGGGCAATCGCAAAGAGGGTCGATAGGATTAAGGTCCTTTTGATATTTTGCGTTTTTCAGATTGATAGCACCCTCCCAGGTAAACAGCCGTGCATGGCGGGCATTTCTTGCGGGCATTACACAGTCAAAGAAATCCACACCACGGGCAACCGCTTCAATTATGTTGGTCGGTGTGCCAACGCCCATCAGATAACGGGTTTTATCCTTGGGCATATGTGGCTCCACAGCCTCAATAATATCATACATTTCCTCTGCAGTTTCACCCACAGCCAAACCGCCAATGGCGTAGCCGGGCAAATCCAAATCTGCAATCCGCTTCATATGGTCCGCTCGAATATCTGCATAGGTACCGCCCTGGTTAATGCCCCAAAGCATTTGTTGGGGGTTGACCGTATCCGGTAAGGCGTTTAAGCGGGCATTTTCCGCTTTACACCGCTCCAGCCAGCGATAGGTCCGATCCACACTTTGCTTGACGTAGTCACGGGGCGCAGGATTCTCAATACATTCGTCAAACGCCATACAAATATCAGAGCCCAAATTAGACTGGATTTGCATACTCTCCTCGGGACCCATAAATATCTTGTGTCCATCGATGTGAGAGGCAAAGGTTACTCCCTCTTCTTTAATCTTCCGTAGAGATGCCAAAGAGAACACCTGAAAACCGCCGGAATCTGTAAGTATCGGACCGTCCCAGGTCATAAATTTATGCAGACCGCCGCACTCTTTTACAAGCTCGTCACCGGGGCGCAGGTGCAGATGATAGGTATTGGACAGCTCAACTTGACAACCTATTTCCTTCAGGTCTTTGGCGCTTAATCCGCCTTTTATGGCAGCTTGGGTACCCACATTCATAAACACCGGGGTCTGCACCGTGCCGTGGGCACAGGTAAACACGCCTCTACGGGCTTCCCCTTCTGTTTTTAATAACTCAAACATAATCTACTCCTAAATTAACCGATAAACATTGCGTCGCCAAAGGAGAAGAAACGATAGCGTTCCTGAACTGCCTGCCGATAGGCATTCAGAACCTGTTCCCTTCCAGCAAATGCCGACACAAGCATTACAAGGGTACTTTCCGGCAAATGGAAATTGGTAATCAGCGCATCCATTGCCTTAAATTGATAACCGGGAAAAATAAAGATCTCCGTCCAACGGCTTGTCGCGATAAAAGTCCCGTCTTCGTTTACCAACGATTCCAGTGTTCGGCAGGAAGTTGTCCCAACGCAGACAATGCGTCCGCCGTTTTGTTTTGTTTCATTCAGAATATCTGCAGTTTCCTGACTGATCATACATAGCTCGCTGTGCATATGGTGCTCTGAAATACTTTCAGCTTTTACTGGACGGAATGTGCCAAGCCCAACATGCAAGGTGACAAAAGCAGTCTTTATACCCTTTTCGCGAATCTTCTGTAGCAATTCATTTGTAAAATGCAGACCGGCAGTAGGTGCGGCAGCTGAGCCAACCTGACGGGAATACACTGTTTGATATCGCTCTTGGTCCTGCAGTTCCGCCTTAATATATGGTGGCAGGGGCATTTTACCCAACCGTTCCAACACCTCAAGAAAAATTCCCTCATAATGAAATTCAACGATGCGGTTGCCGTCCTCGCAGACATCCACAATGGTAGCCGTCAGTTCACCGTTGCCAAAGATAACTTCCTGACCTGTTTGTAACTTTCTGCCGGGCTTTGCCAAGCACTCCCAACGCTTGTCTCCCAAATCCCGAAGCAGCAGTAATTCCACCGCTCCCCCTGTGGGGCGCTGTCCCAAAAGTCTAGCAGGCAGGACGCGGGAATCGTTCATCACCAGGCAATCGCCGGGTTGTAAGCAATCAATAATATCATAAAAATGGCGGTGAACAATTTCACCGGTGGTTTTGTCGAGCACAAGCAGACGCGAGGTATCCCGCTTTTCCAGAGGCGTGTGTGCAATCAATTCTTCGGGAAGTTCATACCAAAAATCGTGGGTTTTCAATCTGTTGCCCTCCAAAGACAATACTTTCTTCACCCAAACAGTATAGTCTATTTTCACCTATTTTGCAACAACAAAGTAACAAATAGAGTGGCACCTGAGAAGGTGCCACTCCAACTGTTAGATATTCAGCAATTTTTCCAAAGCTGCCAATTTGATGCAGGTGCAGAACACATCCATTGCCTGCTCCAGTTCCGCAACAGGGGGCAGACTGGGTGCAATTCGGATGTTGCTATCCTCCGGGTCCTTTCCGTAAGGGAAGGTCGCGCCGGCGGGGGTCATCACCACACCGGCTTCCTTACACAGCGCCAAAGCACGTTTTGCGGTTTGGGGCATTGTGTTAAAGCTGACAAAATAACCGCCCTTGGGATTGTTCCAATTGGCAAAGCCGAGCGGCTTAATTTCCTTTTCCAAGGCATTTATCACCACATCAAACTTGGGTTTCATAATCGCTGCGTGCTTCTTCATCAGCTCCAGCGTATGTGCCTTATCCTTTAAGAAACGAACGTGGCGCAACTGGTTAATCTTATCATAAGAAATAATCTGCACACCAAACAGCTTGCTGAAATAAGCAATGTTAGCCTCAGACATTGCCATACAGGAAATACCGGCACCGGCAAAAGTAACCTTGGATGTAGATGCAAATTCGTAAATCATATCTGCATTGCCGGCAGCTGCGCAGGCAGAAATAATATCCGGAAACTCTACGTAATCACCGTCAAATTCATGGATGCAATAGGCATTATCCCACATAATTGCGAAGTCCGGTGCAGCGGGCTTCAATGCTGCAAAACGGTCAATCGTTTCTTGAGAATAGATAATTCCGTCAGGGTTAGAGTATTTCGGCACACACCAAATACCCTTCACGCAAGGATCTTTTACCAACTGTTCCACCACATCCATATCCGGACCGGTAGCTGTCATAGGTACGGTAATCAATTCTGCGCCGAAGAACTCGGTTACGCGGAAATGACGGTCATATCCGGGGCTGGGGCAAAGAAACTTTACACAGTCCTCATGACTCCAGGGACGCGCACTATTCTTCAAGCCGTGGGAATAGGCACGGGCGATAACATCAAACATCAGGTTTAAGCTGGAGTTACCGCCCACAAAAACTTGCTCCGGCTTACAGCCCAAAATGTCTGCCCAATATGCGCGGGCACTGGGAATACCGGCAAGCTCACCGTAGTTACGCACATCCAGATTTCCGTCTAAGCAGGGATCGTCTTCGCTGACGCAGGAAAGCATACCGGCCATACAATCCAACTGATTCTTCGCAGGCTTGCCGCGAGACATATCCAGCTTCAGGTTCTGTGCTTTGCAAGTTTCGAATTGCTCCAAAACAGCGGTATATGTGCTTTTCAGTTCCTCCAATGTCATTTGTGCGTATTGCTTCATAACCATTCACTTCCTTGTAATAAATAAATTTTTACTTATTATAACTTGTCGTACAGGAAAAAACAATAGCAATATTTTGATTTGTGGCAATCCACAAACCGGCATTTGTTATCCGTGGAATTTTATGCATTTTAATGCTTGCAATTTCCCATTGAATATCATAAAATTTATAATGAGATGTTGTTTAAATTCAATTTTGAAAGGTTGTGCCCCTATGAATGAATTTCTAAATGTTCCCGAAATTTTTGGCAGCGATGCCTTTAATGAGGCAACTATGAAGCAACGCCTTGCACCGGAAATTTATAATGCGTGGAAAAAGTGCATTCAAAACAGCACCCCCCTCCCCTTAGATGTTGCCAACGCCATTGCAGAGGCTATGAAAAACTGGGCAATCGAAAAAGGTGCAACCCACTATACACACTGGTTCCAGCCAATGACCGGCATTACTGCCGAAAAACACGATTCATTTATTTCTCCTGACGGGGAAGGTCGCGTCATTATGGACTTTTCCGGCAAAGAACTGGTCCGTGGTGAGCCGGATGCCTCATCTTTCCCCTCCGGCGGTCTGCGAGCCACCTTTGAAGCTCGTGGCTACACCGCATGGGACCCCACAGCGTTTGCCTTTGTAAAGGACGGTAGCTTATACATCCCCACCTGTTTCTTCTCTTACACCGGAGAAGCTTTGGATAAGAAAACTCCCCTGCTTCGTTCCATTGACGAGGTTTCCAAGGAAGCGATTCGCATTTTGCGCCTATTTGGTGACAAAGAAACAAAACGCGTTCAGGTGTCTGTTGGTGCAGAACAGGAATACTTCCTAATTCCTAAGTCAATCTATGCACTAAGAGAGGATTTGCGTTTGACCGGTCGCACCCTGTTCGGTGCTGCACCCCCAAAAGGTCAGGAATTGGATGACCATTATTTTGGTAACATCCGCACCCGCGTTTCCAACTTTATGCGGGATTTGGATGAGCAGCTATGGCGACTTGGCGTGCTTTCAAAAACAAAGCACAATGAAGGTGCTCCCTGTCAACACGAACTTGCTCCGATTTTCACCGACGCCAGTAACGCATGCGATGCCAACCAGCTGACTATGATGGTGATGAAAAAGTGCGCAGCCAAGCACGATTTGGTGTGTCTGCTTCACGAGAAACCCTTTGCCGGTGTAAATGGTTCCGGTAAGCACAACAACTGGTCGCTGTGTACCGATTCCGGCAAAAATCTATTCAAGCCCGGTCAGACACCGCGCCAGAACGCCCAGTTCCTTGTATTTCTTGCCGCCTTCATCAAGGGCATCGATGAATATCAGGATTTTCTGCGTTCTACGGTTGCTTTTGCCGGCAATGACCATCGCTTAGGTGCAAACGAAGCGCCCCCTGCCATTATTTCTATTTTCCTCGGTGACGAGCTGACTGCTGTTGTGGAGTCCATTATTAACAGCACCAACTATACCGACCCTAAAAAGAGCACTATGCGAATCGGCGTAGACGTTTTGCCCGCTATCCCTAAGGACACCACTGACCGCAACCGCACCTCCCCTGTCGCATTCACCGGTAATAAATTTGAATTTCGTATGCTGGGTTCTTCTCAATCTATTGCCGGTCCAAACATCGCATTAAACACCATTATGGCAGAGGAATTGAGCAAGTTTGCTGACATTTTGGAAAATGCTGCAGATTTTGATACTGCGCTCCAAAAGCTGGTCTGTGATACCTTCACCAAGCATCAGCGAATCATTTTCAATGGCAACGGCTATTCTCACCAGTGGCAGGAAGAGGCGGCAAAACGGGGACTGAGCAATCTTCCCAACACTGCCAAGGCATTGCCCGCCTATGTCAGCGAGAAAAATATTGCGCTTGTCACAAAACACGGGATTTTCACAAAGGCAGAATTCTTTGCCCGTTACGAGATTCACCTGCAATCCTACAATAAACTAATCAACATTGAGGCGCGGACAATGGTGGATATGGTTATGCACCAGATCTTGCCCGCGGCCATGGCATATTCCTCGGATTTGGCAGAAAGCATCAACCGGAAGCTGCAAGCAACCGGCGGCGCAATCAAGGCCGGTGTAGAAGCCTCCTTAGTAGAAAAAATCTCGGGCGTTTGTGACCGGCTCTATGAAAATAGCGAAAAGCTTTCTGCGGATTTAGGCTCTGTGCCCCAAAACAGTAAGGATGCAGCCGACTATTATAGCGAAGTTATCGTTGCAGATATGCAAGCCGTCCGTGAGGATGCAGACATTCTTGAAACGCTGACTGCCAAGAGTTATTGGCCCTACCCCACCTATTCGGATTTGTTGTTCTATTAATCAAGTATCCTGTAACCGGAAGGCAAAGCCTTCCGGTTATAGAATTTGTGCATAAAAATCCGCAGAAACTTGTAAAAACATTCCATTTTTACTTGACTTTTTCTATTAAATGCGTTACTATTTTCCATAATAAGTCTAATCGAAAGGAGAAAGCGGTATGTTCTATTTTAGCAAGTATTATTATTTTACCAAGGGCTGTCCGCTTTCTTTCAAATCCGGAAAATAAGGGTGCCAATCGCCCTTTCCGTTCAGAAGAGGACAGTCCGCATCCGTCGTGCCCCAGTGGCATAGGTGGTATGCGGTTTTTTTATTTGGAGGTTCGAATAATGCTGTCGCAAAAAATGCTTGATTTAGGTCAAAACGGCTCAGTAATACGCGAAATCGCAGAACATTCTCAAAAAAGAAAAGCCGAGATCGGTACTGACAATGTTTTTGACTTTAGTATTGGAAATCCAAACATTCCAGCACCCCAGTGCATCAAGAATACTATTATAAATCTGCTGGAAACTTACAACAGCGTGGAGCTGCACAGTTACACATCTGCACAAGGTGATATGGAAACAAGAAAAACCCTTGCTTGTAACATCAAAGACCGGTTTGGTTTCTCTGCTGATGCAAACCTGATTTATATGACCTGTGGCGCTGCTGCCTCCCTTGCAATCTCTTTAAAAGCCATCATAGAAGAAGGCGACGAGGTAATTCTGCTTGCCCCCTATTTCCCTGAGTACACAGTGTATGCAGAAAATGCGGGAGCCGTTGTAAAAACGGTCACTTGTGCCGAAGAGACATTTGCACTCGATTTTGACGCATTGAATAAAGCAATCAACAAAAACACAAGAGCAATCATTGTAAACTCCCCCAACAATCCCACCGGTGTTGTATTTAGTGAAAGCGATATCCAACAGCTTGCAAACCTTCTATGCGAAAAACAGAATGAATTTGGCACCACGATCACAATCATCGCAGATGAGCCATACAGAGAGCTTGCTTATGACGATATTTTCGTTCCTTATATCCCCAATTACTATGATAATACCATCGTTTGTTACTCCTACAGCAAATCTCTTTCGATTCCTGGTGGTAGAATAGGCTACATTTTGGTTTCCCCAAATGCAGCATGCGCCTGTGACACCTTTGCCGCAATTTGCGGAGCAGGCAGAGCACTGGGCTACATATGTGCCCCTACCCTTTTACAAAAAGTTGTAAAGGAATGTGACGGTCAACTCCCCGACATTTCAAGCTATGACAAAAACCGGACTCTTTTATATAACAGCCTTACCGAAATGGGCTATAACGCCGTACACCCTGACGGAGCATTCTATCTTTTTGTAAAGGCCTTAGAACCGGATGCTGCCGCATTCTGCCAGAGAGCTAAGAAATACGAACTGCTATTTGTTCCCAGTGACAGTTTCGGTGTAACCGGATATGTACGGATTGCTTATTGCGTCAGTTATGCACAGATTCAAAATTCTCTGCCCGCATTTCAGAAACTGATTGACGAATACAACAAGGAGAAATAAGATGACCGACCTTGAAAAAGCCAGACAAATTATAAACTCTGTGGATACCAAAATGGCAGAGCTTTTTGAGCAAAGAATGGAAGCTGTCAAGCTTGTTGCCACATATAAGCAAGAACGGGGTATCCCCATTGACGATTTTGCCCGGGAGGAAGAAATGATTGCGAGAAATTCTGCCCTTCTTTCCAACGAGGAATTTCGTTCGTATTATGTGAATTTTCTTCGTTCTGCAATTGATGTATCTAAGAAAATGCAGCACAAACTCCTTGACGGTATGCATGTTGCATACAGCGGTGTTCCCGGTGCATTTGCAAATATTATTGCCGAGAGAATATTCCCCGCTGCAACCGCCGTCCCACACGCTGATTTCAGGGCAGCATATAAGGCAGTGGAGAACGGCGAATGTGATGTAGCCGTTCTGCCTATCGAAAACAGCTTTAACGGTGACGTTGGTAATGTGCTGGATTTGGCTTTCTTCGGCTCGCTTTATATAAACGGTGTTTACGAGGCAGAAATCGTTCAAAATCTACTGGCAGTAAAAGGGGCAACTTTGGACGAAATCAAGACAGTCATCAGCCATCCCCAAGCCCTTGGTCAGTGCGCCAAGTATATTGAAAAGCACGGCTTTGAGACAATTGAGGCAGTTAACACCGCAGTTGCCGCCAAGCAAGTTGCCCAGTCCGGTCGCCGCGATATTGCCGCAATCGGAAGTGCGGAGGCTGGTGAAAAATTTGGACTTAAGAAGCTTGCCGCGCATATTAACGAAAGCAGCGCAAACTCCACCCGCTTTGCTGTTTTTAGCAGAGCGCAGAAAATGCCTTCCAACACAGACAAGAAATTCATTATGCTCTTCACGGTTAACAATGTTGCCGGCTCCCTGGGTCGGGCAATTTCCGTAATCGGCGAACACGGATTTAACCTCCACGCGCTGAAAAGCCGCCCCACCAAAGACCTGATTTGGGATTACTACTTCTATGTAGAGGGCGAAGGCAATATTGCAGGCCCTGAGGGTCAGAGAATGCTCGAGGAACTGAAAGATTATTGCAATAACCTGAAAGTAATCGGAAGCTTCGAAAAAGATGTAAAGGTATAAAACAAGAGGAGATAACAATGATTATTCCTGTAAAAACCTCGCAAGGCACTTATGATATCGTTTTAGAACGCGGAGCAGTTAAAAAAGCAGGCGAATATCTTAATCTTAATCGCAAGGTTCTGATTGTGACGGATAGCGGCGTTCCGAAAGTATATTCGGAGCAGGTAGTAAAGTGTTGTACATTTGCAAAAATCCTTACAGTCGACCAAGGGGAACAATCTAAAAACATCGATGTTTTTTCTGAGATTTTAAAGGTTCTCGTTGCAGAAGGATTTACCCGTACGGACTGTGTTGTTGCCGTAGGTGGCGGTGTTGTGGGTGACCTGGCAGGATTTGCAGCCGCGAGCTTTATGCGTGGAATTGATTTTTACAACATCCCAACCACTGTTTTATCGCAGGTAGATTCCTCTATTGGCGGAAAAACTGCTATTGATTTTATGGGGATTAAGAACATTATCGGTGCCTTTTACCCGCCCAAAAAAGTACTGATTGACCCGGACACACTTAGCACACTCCCCTCCCGTCAGGTGTCCAATGGTCTTGCCGAAGCTGTGAAAATGGCAGCAACGAGCTCTGAGGAACTGTTTCAGATATTTGAATCCGGAAACATCTTAGAGAGCATCGATACGATTATTGAAAAGGCTCTGTGTATTAAAAAAACGGTCGTGGAAGCCGACGAAAAAGAGACGGGACTTCGCAAGATCCTAAATTTCGGTCATACTCTGGCACACGCATTGGAGAGTGTAAATGCTTTACAGAACTATTATCACGGTGAATGCGTAGGTGTGGGAATGCTTACTATGTGCAGCGAAACTGTGCGAAACAGATTAATAACGGTTTTAAAAAAGCTGAACCTCCCAACGGAGCTTTCCGCAAATGCAGACGAAATTATTGAAGCCTGCAGACACGATAAAAAAGCAGCCGGCAGTGACATTACAGTGGTTTTTGTTCCGGAAATCGGCAAATTTGAACTCAAAAAAATCCCCTTCAGTCAATATGAAGATTTGATAAGGCAGGTGCTATAAATGAAAAACACCTTTGGTAATAATATTTCGGTAACCCTGTTCGGAGAAAGTCACGGCACGGCAATCGGTGCGGTTTTGGATGGCATAGCCCCCGGCATTGCTGTTGATGAAAAATTTATCGAAGAAGTTTTATCTCGCCGCCGTCCTGTGGGAGCTATTTCCACAGCAAGACGGGAGACCGACCAGTTTTCTATTTTGAGCGGCGTTATGAACGGCAAAACAACAGGTACACCGATTTGTATCATCATCCCCAACGCAGATACCCGCTCTGATGACTACAATCAAATGTCTTTTGTCGCCCGCCCGTCCCACGCAGATTACACTGCACAGTGCAAGTACCACGGATATCAGGATTTTAGAGGCGGCGGCCACTTTAGCGGCAGAATCACGGCTGCGCTTTGCGCCGTAGGCGCAATTTGCCTTTCTGCTTTAAAGGAAAAAGGCATCCATATTGCAACCCACATCAAACAAATAGCCTCTGTTTGTGACAGAGATTTTGGTGATATTGATGCGGATATTTCTAAGTTAAATCAAATGGATTTTGCCGTGCTGGATGACGGCAAAAAAGAGGAAATGATTGAAAAAATCACAACTGTCAAAGCAGACGGCGACAGTGTGGGTGGCATATTGGAAACTGCAATTACCGGCATTCCTGCCGGTGTTGGCGAACCTTGGTTTGACAGCATTGAAAGTGTTTTGTCCCATGCATTATTCTCCATCCCTGCAATTAAGGGTGTCGAATTTGGGGCAGGTTTTTCCCTTGCATCTATGCTGGGCTCACAGGCCAATGATGCCTTCTATGCTGAAAACGGAGAAATCAAAACAAAAACAAATCATAGCGGCGGTATCAACGGCGGCATTGCAAACGGTATGCCTGTTATTTTCCGTTGTGCTGTCAGACCAACCCCCACCCTTTCCAAAAAGCAACAAACCATTGATTATAAAACAGGTGAAAACACAACACTTGCTGCAAAAGGTCGGCACGACCCCTGTATTGTGCACAGAGCAAGAATTGTTGTGGATGCAATGGCCGCGATTACTCTTTGCGACATTTTGGCAGGTAGATTCGGTGTAGATTGGCTGGGTGCAAAATGATTTACGGTTTAATCGGTGAAAAGCTGTCGCACAGCTTTTCCAAAGAAATTCACAACAAGCTTTTTTCCTACGAATATAGCCTTAAGGAAATCAAGCAGGAAGCACTCCACAGCTTTATGCTTGAAAAATGCTTTAAAGCCATCAATGTAACCATTCCCTACAAGGAAAAGGTAATCCCCTACCTTGACTATATTGATGAAACCGCGCAAAAGATTGGTGCCGTCAACACCATCGTGAATAGGGATGGCAAGCTATACGGCTATAACACCGATTTTTGGGGAATGCGCGCATTGATTACGAAAAACGGCATCCGTCTTGAAGGCAAAAAAGTTTTAATTTTAGGCAGTGGCGGCACATCGAAAACCGCTTTTGCGGTGGCTGAAAGTTTAGGTGCCAGGGAAATTTACAGAGTTTCCAGAACGCGAAAAGACAATTGCATTACCTATGAAGATGCACTGAATATGCATACCGATGCAGAAGCCATTATTAACACAACGCCTTGCGGTATGTATCCGAATACGAATACTGCAGCAATTGATATTGCGCAATTTACAAAACTGTCCGCAGTTGTGGATGCAGTGTATAATCCTCTGCGCTCTAAGCTTGTTTGTGAAGCCTTAGATAAAGGTATTCAGGCAGTTGGCGGACTCTATATGCTTGTTGCGCAGGCTGCCTTTGCTTCCGAACGGTTTGTGGAAGCAACCGTTGACAGCAATAAAATTGACGAAATCTACCGTGAACTGTTTCTGCAAAAGCAAAACATTGTCTTAATTGGCATGCCGGGCTCCGGAAAAACCACTATCGGCAAGAAACTTTCCAAAATGCTGAATATGGAGTTTGTGGATACAGACCAGAAAATTACCGAACACACACATAAGCCCATTTCAGACATTATCCGTCAGGACGGAGAGCAGGTTTTCAGGGATTTGGAGACCGACGCAATCTATCAAGTAGCCAAAATGCAGCACGCGGTGATTGCCACCGGCGGTGGCGCAATTTTACGAAAAGAAAATGTAGAAGCGCTGTCTCAAAACGGAAAAATTTATTTTATTGACAGACCGCTTTCCAGCATTGTCGCAACCTCCGACAGACCGCTTTCCAACACCCGTGAAGCGCTGGAAAAACGATACAACGAACGATACGACATTTACGTAAGCAGTGCAGATGTTCTTTTGAACGCAAGTGATGACGCAGAACACAATGCACAAATGATAAAAGAGGAGTTTTTCAATGAAACTACTTATTATTAACGGACCAAACCTGAATATGCTTGGCATTCGGGAGCCGGATATTTACGGCAGTGATACCTACGAAGGTCTGTGCAAAATGATATGTACACACGCGGAGAAAATCGGTGTGGAAGTTGAAATCTATCAGTCAAATCACGAAGGCTGCCTTGTGGATAAAATTCAGGATGCTTATAAAAATGCCGACGGAATTGTGATCAATCCTGCCGCTTATACACATACAAGTGTTGCATTGCTGGATGCACTCAAAGCAGTGGGACTTCCCGCTGTGGAGGTGCATATTTCCGACGTATCCAAGCGAGAGGATTTCCGTCAGATTAGTTTTGTCAGAAATTATTGCTGCAAAACCATTGCTGGGCACGGCTTCAAAGGTTATCTGGAAGCTATGGACTATTTAAAAGAGGCAGCTGAAAGAAATGACAGTTAAAATACTCAAATCAGCAGCCGCGGGAACGGTTTATGCTCCGCCATCGAAAAGTATGGCGCACCGCGGGCTGATCTGTGGCGCATTATCACAGAATAGCAGCATTTACAACCTTGCTGCATCCGAGGATATTAAGGCAACCATTGCCTGTCTCACTGCATTGGGGGCAAAAATCGAAAAATCTGGTGACGAAATTACAATCGGTGGAGCAGACTTGTTTCACACACCAAAAAATGCAGAGTTAAACTGTAACGAAAGCGGAAGTACACTTCGTTTTCTGCTTCCTTTGTGTATGCTTTCCGGTAAGGAAATCACCCTGACAGGCACAACGCGACTGTTTGAAAGGCCGTTAACTGTCTATGAAGATATTTGCAAAGCGCAGGATATCCGCTTTGAGAAAACTGCAAACAGTGTCACAGTTTGCGGAAAATTGAAAAGTGGCAATTACAGTGTCCCCGGTAATATTTCAAGTCAGTTTATCACGGGACTTTTGTATGCCCTCCCCCTTTTGAACGGAGACAGTACTTTGGTGGTTACAGGCGAATTTGAAAGTGCCTCATACATAGACCTCACCTTACAGGTGCTGGACGATTTCGGTATTAAAATTAAGCGGGATGCCAATATCTTCTACATAAAAGGCGGTCAAACATACAAAAGCACCGCGTATCAAATTGAAGGCGATATGTCAAATGCCGCGTTTTTAGAAGGATTTAATTTGCTGGGCGGAAAAGTAACCGTTTGCGGTGTCAACGAAAACACGCTTCAAGGCGACAGGGTTTATAAGCTGATGTTCCAAAACCTTGCAAATGGCAAAAAAGAATTCGACCTTTCCGACTGCCCCGATTTGGCACCGGTTATGTTTGCCCTTGCAGCTTACTGCGGTGGTGCCTTGTTCACAGGAACACGCCGCCTCAAAATCAAAGAAAGTGACAGAGCCTCTGCAATGGCATCTGAACTAAAAAAACTCTCAATTTCCTGCGAAATTTCGGAAAACAGCGTGGAAATTAAAAGTGGCACACTGACTGTGCCCAATGAGCCCTTGTGTTCCCATAACGATCATCGCATCGTGATGGCGTTGAGTCTGTTGCTTTCCAAGACAGGTGGATGCATCGAAGGCGCACAGGCAGTCAGAAAAAGCTATCCAGACTTTTTTGAAGTCATTAACAACCTGGGAATAGGAATGGAAGTATATGATAATTGACAGTTCAAAGAAAATTCTCATTATCGGTTTAGGTTTACTCGGTGGCAGCTATGCAATGGCGCTGAAGCGAAAAGGCTACGATGTTTCCGCTATTGACCTTAAACAAAGCTCTATTGATTATGCCTTAGAACACAATATGATTGACCGTGGCTCCACCCACACGGACTGTGGCCTAATCAACGATGCGGATATCATTGTTTTTGCCTTATATCCGCATACATTTGTGAATTGGGTAAAGGAAAACGGGCACCTGATAAAAGCAGGCACAGTTGTCACAGATGTGACGGGCGTGAAAAATTGCATCGTTTATGAAATCCAAAAGCTCCTTCCGGAAGGCGTTGAGTTTATTGCGGCGCACCCTATGGCCGGACGAGAAGTTGTGGGCGTGGAAAATAGCGATGATAGTATTTTCAAAGGCGCAAACTACATTGTTGTCCCCACTGAAAAAAACACATTCTCTGCAATCGAACTGTGTAAAAGTCTGGGACAGGAGCTTGGTTTTGCTGATGTATCGCTCCTGCCCCCGGAACGGCACGATGAAATGATTGGTTTTCTTTCCCAACTGACCCACTGCATCGCCGTAGCCCTGATGTGCGCCTGCGACGACCCGAATCTGGAAAGATATACCGGCGACTCCTTCCGTGACCTGACACGTATTGCAAATATCAATGACGAAATGTGGAGCGAACTGTTTCTTGCCAACAGAGATAGTTTGCTCAGCCAAATGGATAGCTATCGCAGCGCGTTTGACAGACTATATAATTGCGTAAAAAATGCTGACCGGGAGGAAATGCGCAGTATGATGCGTTTTTCCACTGAACGACGCAAGAACTTTGACAAGAAAGCCTGAGGCAAAATACTATGAACATGCACTTCCATCGCAAACTTCCTATACCAAAGCTCATAAAAGAAAAATACCCGCTGACCGATAAAATGATTGATGTCAAGAAAATGCGGGATGCAGAAATTCGTTCTGTCTTTCGCGGGGAAAGTGACAAATTTCTTTTGATTATCGGTCCCTGCTCCGCAGACAATTACGATTCCGTTCTGGATTATATTTCCCGACTGCGTTTGGTGCAGGATAAGGTTGCGGATAAAATTATTATTATTCCGAGAATCTACACCAACAAGCCCCGTACAACCGCTGAGGGCTATAAAGGAATGCTGCATCAGCCTAATCCCGATGAAAAGCCGGATATGCTAAACGGCATACTGGCCATTCGCGATGTACATACCGCAGCCTTAAGGGATTATGGCTTCACCTGTGCCGATGAGATGCTTTACCCGGAGAATCACCGATATCTTTCGGACCTGCTTTCTTATGTTGCTGTTGGCGCCCGCTCTGTTGAAGACCAACAACACAGACTGACCGCCAGTGGACTTGATATTCCGGTAGGCCTTAAAAATCCCACAAGTGGCGATCTTTCCATAATGATGAATGCCATAAAAGCAGCCCAAAGCAGCCACACCTTTATCTACAGAGGTTGGGAGGTTGAAAGCATGGGCAATGACTGTGCCCACGCAATTCTGAGAGGCTATACAGATTTTGCAGGCAAAAATGTTTCTAACTACCACTACGAGGACCTTGTAAGGCTCTCTGAGCTTTATGCTGCTGCCTCCTTAAAAAACCCTTCTGCAATCGTCGATACAAACCACGCAAATTCCGGAAAAATGTATTTGGAACAAATCCGAATTGCCAATGAGGTTGTCTACAGCAGAAAGGTTAACCAGGATGTTCGTAAGCTTGTGAAAGGTCTCATGATTGAAAGCTATATTGAAGACGGCGCCCAAAGCATCGGCGAACATATCTACGGAAAATCCATCACTGACCCCTGTCTTGGCTGGAAAAAAACAGAGGCGCTTATCTACGAGCTTGCTGAAAAACTGTAAAATAACAAACAGTGGAACCGTCCAAAAAGGTTCCACTGTTTGCTATTTATAATGCTTCCGAAATGCGCCCGGCGTTACACCGGTGATAGATTTAAATTGATTGATAAAATGAAACTGCGATTGATAGCCCAGCATTTCTGCAATTTGCGAGATGTTGGCTTGCGGATTGGATAGCAGCAAATCCTTGCCCTGTTCCACGCGAAATAATATCAGGTCTTTTTGCGGAGAGCTCTTATAAATTGCACGGTACAGATAATGAAAATGCGATACACTCATACAGGCTCGTGCTGCCATTTCCGTCACGTTCCACTTCTTTTCCAAGGATGCCATAAACTCATCCCGAACCGATTGGATGCTTTCACGGTCAGATGCGCTAATTTCAAAGTAGTCATCATTGCCGTTGATCTGTCGCGACAGCTTAATCAATAATTCCGTAAAGTACAGGTCCATGAGTTCTTCATAGTTTTCCGCCCTATTGGTCTGTTCGCTTTTAATATTGCGTATCAAACCCGGAATAAAGCTTGGATCATTTGGATAGAAAATTTCTCTTGTGGGAATCTGGTATTTTTCCAAAAGGACTGATGTCTCCGGAAGCGCGTGTACCCAATGTAAATATGTATCTTTCGGAAAGTAATACCAACGGTCATCTCCAGGTTCCGACAAAACACACGCATGAGGCTTTGTTAGAAATGTTTCGCCATCTATGCGAATTTCCACCGGTGTAGGAAAATAGAAAAAACCGTATCGGTACATATAGATTCTTCCCGAGATACAGCTGTCTTCCTTCTGAAACCGGTTAAACTGTGCGGCTGATGCATACATAGAGAATCCTCCTTGGCAAGTTCTGCCCTTTGATGCATAATCTTTACTGGGGGTGTTGCAATGGTCATGAGTTGGATTTTTACGGGAATGCTGACCCTCTCCCTGCTTGCTTCTGTCGTAATGGGTCGTGGCAGCGAACTTGCCGCAGCAGTCCCAAAAGGCGCGCAGGCAGGTATCGAATTGGTGATTGCGATGGGGGGGGCCATTTGTCTTTGGAGCGGTGTCGGAAAATTAATGGACAGGATTGGATTTACTACATTTTTAGCAAAACTGCTAAAGCCACTCCTTAGCAGGATATTCCCAAGCACAAGGACGGATAAAAAACTTGCCCAAAGCCTGAGCGCGAATATCTGCGCCAACTTTTTAGGCTTAGGTAATGCAGCGACACCTATGGGCATTCAGGCTACTCAGCGGCTTGCACGCCGTAGCAATGGGGCTGCCTCCAATGAACTTTGTCGGCTAATTGTTCTAAATACCGCTTCCATTCAACTAATACCGGCAAATGTGGCCGCTGTTCGCGTTAGCCTGGGATGCAATACCCCCTTTGACATACTACCAGCCGTTTGGGTAACCAGTGTTTGCTCTGCCGGACTTGGGCTGATTGCCGCCTGGATTTTGGGAAAGCTGTGGATACATGACTGATTATATTGTTCCAATTTTATTATTTGCCGCCTGCAGTGTGGCACTCCAAAGGAAGGAAAATGCTTATGCACTTATGCTGGATGGCGCAACAGATGGGTTAAAACTCTTAATTACCCTTATCCCAACACTGGTGCTTCTGTTGACAGCAGTAAATATGCTTCGTGCCTCCGGCGCTATGGAAATGCTAAGCCGGTTTGTATCACCGGTGTTTACATTCTTTGGTATTCCTCCAGAAACGGCAATATTGGTGCTGATACGACCGATAAGCGGCAGTGCAGCCCTGGCAATGGGGGCAGAGCTGATGCGGCAGTACGGTGTAGATTCTGAAATTGGAAGAACCGTTGCCGTTATGCTTGGCTCCACCGAAACAACATTTTACACCATCAGCGTTTATTTTGGGGCTGCAGGTATTCAAAAAACTCGATATACCATTCCGGCCGCGCTGATTGCAGATTTAACCGGATTTGTGGTGGCATCGTTTACAGTAAAATTACTCTATAATGTTTGAAAACCGGACAAAGAAAGTCTTTGACCGGTTTTGTGCACAATATAAGAGGTGGGAATTAATAGAACTTTCTCTTATTCTTACGGGCAGCTTCAGACTTCTGCTTACGCTTCAGGCTGGGGCTGACATAATGCTCGCGCTTCTTAACTTCAGCGATAACGCCCTCCTTTGCACAGCTGCGCTTAAAACGACGCAGAGCGCTTTCCAGAGATTCGTTTTCCTTTACGCGAATTTCAGACATTGTTTTCCCTCCCTCCGATAGCATCCGGCTATTTCCAGGATGCGTTCAGGACCATAATAGGCTTTAGTATTATATGCTAAAACAATACAATTGTCAAGAGTATTTTCTGTATTTTTCACCTGTTTTCACAGATTTTCTTACTTAACAATCAAATTAACCAACTTATTTTTCACAACAATTGTCTTAATAATACTACCGCCCTGCTTCTCAAGAGACTTGGCAATTTTCTCATCGGCAGTGACATTTGCAATCACATCTGCATCAGGCAGATCAGCATCCATCTCCACAGTGCCACGCATTTTGCCGTTGATCTGCACAGCAATGGTCACCTGGGTATCCTTGCACTTTTCTTCGCTGTAAGTGGGCCAAGACTCATAAGCGATGGTATTGTCGTGACCCAGAACCTGCCAGATTTCTTCACCTACATGAGGAATGATGCAGGAAATCATCTTGATAAAGCCTTCTGCGTATTCTCTGGGGCATGTACCAACCTTATATACCTCGTTTACAAATACCATCATCTGTGCAATGGCAGTGTTAAAACCAAGCGCCTCAAAATCAGAGGTAACCTTCTTGACAGTCTGATGATAAACCTTTGTCAGCTTGCCGTCGTCTGTTTCGGTGATGTTCGCAGGCTCGGTAAAGAAGTTCCAAACGCGGTTGATAAACTTCTTTGCACCGGCAACTGCCGTGGTGCTCCAAGGCTTGGATACCTCCAGAGGTCCCATAAACATCTCGTAAAGGCGCAGGGTATCTGCACCGTAATCACGGACAACATCACTGGGATTAACGACAAATTCCGGGAAACGCTTGCCCATCTTGATGCCGTTCTCTCCCAAAATCATACCCTGATGCACCAGCTTTTTAAACGGTTCTTTTACAGGAGACAGACCGTTATCATACAGGAAACGATTCCAAATACGGGAATAAATCAAGTGACCCACTGCGTGCTCCGGACCACCGATGTAGAGGTCAACAGGCATCCAGTGCTCCAGCAGCTTAGGATCGCAAAATTCCTTCTCGTTCTTGGGGTCAATATAGCGCATAAAGTACCAGGAAGATCCGGCAGAACCAGGCATTGTGGAGGTCTCACGCAGACCCTTAAGACCGTTCTTTTCATATTTCTTCCAATCGGTTGCATTCTCAAGGGGTGCTTGACCGTTCTTGCCCTTATAGTCTTCCAGTTCCGGCAAAATCAAGGGAAGTTCTTCGTCAGGCAGGAAGACCGTTTCGCCATCTTCGGTATATACACAAGGCACAGGTTCGCCCCAGTAACGCTGACGTGCGAAAATCCACTCACGGAAGTGATAGTTGTTCTTTCTTCTTGCAACACCGGCCTTTTCCAATTTTGCGGTAATGGCTTCCTTAGCCTCTTCAACAGTGAGACCTGTGAATTCCTCGGAATTCATGAGCTTACAGCCCTTGCCCAGGTAATCCTGCTTCTCAAAAGCGCACTCGGAAACGTCCCGACCTTCAATAACCTGAATCATCGGAATATTATGGGCAATAGCATACTCAAAGTCGCGTTGGTCGTGGCTGGGAACTGCCATGACTGCGCCGGTGCCATAGTTACCCAAAACAAAATCGCCGATAAATACAGGCACTTCCTTGCCATTGACAGGATTAACTGCGTAAACGCCCTTCAAAGGACAGCCAGTCTTGGTCTTGGTGGCATCGGTACGGTCGATATCGCTCTTCTTTGCAGCCTCGGCAATATAGGCTTCCACCTCTGCTTTATTCTCTACGCGGTCCATAAGACCTTGTACAATCTTGCCATCGGGAGCAAGCACCATAAAGGTGATGCCGTAAATGGTCTCGATACAAGTGGTGTAGATAGAGAACTCACCGCCACCAACCAACTTGAAATCCACCTCAACGCCGGTGGATTTGCCAATCCAGTTGCGCTGGATTTCCTTGGTGGATTCAGGCCAATCAATTTCTTCCAGACCCTCTAACAGTTTCTCGGCAAATGCAGGCTGGTCAATGACCCACTGCATCATATTCTTCTTCACAACCGGATAGCCGCCACGTTCGGACTTGCCGTCAATAACCTCATCGTTAGCAAGCACTGTACCCAACTCTTCGCACCAGTTCACAGGCATCTCAATACGTTTGGCGTAGCCTGCTTCCCACAGCTTCTTGAAAATCCACTGTGTCCACTTGTAGAAATCGGGATCAGAGGTAGCAACGCACTTAGACCAGTCATAGTCAAAGCCCAGTTCCTTCAGCTGGGCAGAGAAGGTCTTGATGTTCTCCTGGGTAAAACCGTTGGGGTGGTTACCGGTGGAAACCGCATACTGCTCTGCAGGCAGACCGAAGGAGTCATAACCCATGGGGTGCAAAACATTATAACCCTGCATACGCTTCATGCGGGACATAATGTCCGTTGCAGTATAGCCTTCCGGGTGACCTGCGTGCAAACCGACACCGGAGGGGTACGGGAACATATCCAAAACATAATATTTCGGCTTAGAAAAATCCCACACATCTGTATAGAAGGTGTTGTTTTCCTCCCAATATTTTTGCCATTTGGCTTCCACATTGCTATGTTCGTAATTCATTTCCTGTTCAACCTCTTTTCTTAGTTAGGCAATACAATATCGCTAAGATCAACCTGCTCGGCATCTGCCCACAGACGCTCCAAGGAATAGAATTCCCGAGCCTCTTCTGTAAACACGTGGACAACTACACTGCCAAAGTCCAGCAGTTCCCAAGTGTTGCCACGGTGACCCTCACGGCCCAGCATCGGCTCACCCAATTGTTCAAATACATATTCTGCGTGGTCACACAGGGTTTTGACGTGGGTGTTGGAAGTGCCGGTGCAGATAATGAAATAATCCGCCAAGGAGGATACCTCACTAATTCTTAAAAGCTTAATGTCCATCCCCTTTTTGCTATCCAAAGCGCGGGTAACCTCATAAGCCACTTCTTTTGCAGTTAACATTTTTTATTCTTCCTTTCCATTTAACCAAGTTATTGCCTGTCGGGATTCCGGAGAGATTTCCCTACCCTGTTGTCTAAGCATCGTTAAGGTCATTTCCAACCCCAATTTTAATGCGCCGTCCAAATCCGAAAACGCGAGCTCACGCAATTTCTCTACACCCTCAAAATTCCGGTTTGGCTCCATATAATCGGCAACATATATTATTTTCTCCAATGTGGTCATATCCGCTTTTCCGGTTGTGTGGCTAGCGATGGCTGCTACCACAGCTTCATTTTCCCCAAAAATACGTTGGGCAACCAAACTGCCAGTCAACGCGTGAATCGTTTTGGGGTTTTGTGCCGAAAAGTTTGACAATCGCACGCCATAACTGCGGCATAATGCAAGCTGCATTTCACCGGGTAACGCCTTGGTGATATCGTGCAATAGTCCTGCTCTTGCCGCGTCCGTTTCATCTGCGCCCCATTTTTGTGCCAGCAAAATTGCCGTATCCCGGCATCCAAGAACATGCGCCACCCTGTTTGGTTTCAGCAGGCTCACAACCACCTGTTCCAGCTTGTCCATCGGCAAATGGCGCAAGTTTCTTCCTGTTCCATATAAATTATTTTGCTGAATATAGGCATTTACAGCCGGAAGCAAATAATCATCGGCGCAGCGAAACGTCAGAAGTCTTCGAATATCCGCCTTATTCAGCACGGATACGGTATCCTCCACCCGTTGATTGTCCGGGCAAAAATGCTCAGGATACTCTTTCGGCGAATGGATTTCCACACCGGCAACATCCGCAAAGCAAAGCTTTAGCATTGCTATTCGATGTTCCAATGCAGCGCCGTCCGGCACGGACAACTCCTTCGGAGTTGCCAGTGAGGGAATTACCAAAAGCTTCTCCAGTTCCCGCTCATCAATTGCCTGCTTGGCAGCAGCAATATGCCCCAAATGAGGCGGGTCAAAGCTATCACTGAAAAAACCAATATGCTCCATAGTATGCCCTCCTGAAACGATATGGGTGTTTACTCTTTCTCTCTTAGCTGGCGTTCACGGTCCCGTTCAATTGCTTTTTCGATGGCTTGCTTGCGGAAATATTCATTCCGCTGCTCCCGCACTTTGCGGGCTGCCTGGCGGCGCGCCTGCGCACCTTTGCGCACAGGGTTGGATTTTGCAACCGACACCGGCTTTTTCTTGGCGCGCCCCAGTTCATTGCGTTCCTGCTGCAGCTTTTCACTAAAACGGTAAATCACAAACTTTGTGCCGATTACACTCACGCCGTCAGCGCCGGTAGCGGCACAAATTTCATCACTTACCTCTCGGGGTGTCATCATCGCACCCTCTAAAACCTTACCTTTCACCAACTCCCGTGTAGTCAGCTGGTTGTCTGCCTCTGCAATTACAGCCTCAGTAACACCGCCCTTACCTACCATCAAGGTGGTATCTATGGTGTTTGCCTGGGCTCTGAGTTCAGCCCTTTCCTTACTGGTCAGCATAGCCAGCCTCCTTCATTTTCTCATAAAACAATTTCAGTGCATTTGCACGATGGGAAACTGCATTTTTCTCCTCCGGAGATAATTCCGCAGTGGTCTTTCCCAAGGGAGGATAATAGAAAATAGGGTCATAACCAAAGCCGTTCTCCCCCGCAGGCTCTCTTGTGAGTTCGCCGTGGATTTCACCGCGTGCCTGAATGACTTTCCCCTCGGGTGTGACAAAAGAAATGACGCAAACAAACTGTGCCTGCCGCTGTCCGTCCGGAACGTGTTCCGTGTTCTTCAGCAATAGCAGCAATCTGCCCCAATCGTCCAAGTTTTCGTCAAAGCCATAGCGTGCAGAGTAAATACCCGGCTCTCCGTTTAAGGCATCCACAGCAATGCCGGAATCGTCTGCGAGTGCAGGCAGTCCGGTTGCTTTCATCACCGCCTCTGCCTTAAGAAGAGAATTTTCTTCAAAGGTAGTGCCTGTCTCCTCCACATCAATATCCACACCAAGCTCCGATTGCAGAACCAGTTCAAAACCGAATTTCTCGGTGATTTTGCTAATCTCAATGAGCTTGTGTTTGTTTTTACTTGCTAAAACAACTCTCATTATAAAAGCGCCTCCACAAAGCCCACTGCATCAAAGGGCATCAAATCCTCTGCCTGCTCACCAACGCCCACAAATTTCACAGGAATTTGCAGGGTATCTGCCACAGAAATCACAATACCCCCCTTGGCAGTGCCATCTAATTTTGTCAAAGCAACCGCCGTGACTCCGGCTATTTCCTTAAATTGCTTGGCTTGGATGAGACCGTTTTGACCAGTGGTACCATCTAACACCAAAAGCACCTCTGTTGCTGCTTCCGGCAGTTCTCTTGCCACAATCCGACTGATCTTATTCAACTCATTCATCAGGTTTTGCTTGTTGTGCAATCTTCCGGCTGTGTCAACAATCATCACATCAACGCCCTTGGCGCGAGCAGACTGAATGCCGTCAAATACTACCGATGCCGGGTCTGCGCCCTCGTGCTGGCGAACAATGGATGCACCAGAGCGCTGCGCCCATATTTCCAGTTGGTCCGCAGCAGCAGCGCGGAAGGTATCTCCCGCAACCAAGAGCACATTTTTTCCTTGAGATGTTAATTGTGTGGCGATTTTACCAATGGTGGTAGTTTTGCCAACACCATTGACACCGATAACCAAGATAACAGAAGGCTTGGTAGACAAATTTAACGCCGTTTCTCCTACATTTAACATTTCTACCAAAATTTCTTTTAAAGCCGTACGTGCTTCCTCAGTGGTCTTCAGGTGCTGTTCACGGACGGTTTTGCGCAATGCTTCTGTGGCTTTCAGCGCCGTCTCCACGCCCAAATCCGCTAAAATCAGGCATTCTTCCAGCTCGTCATAAAAATCGTCATCAATTTCCGAAAAACCGGTAAAAATACCCACCAGTGTGCTTCCTAAAGCCTCTCTTGTCTTGGTCAGACCCTGTTTAATCTTGTCAAAAAATGCCATAATACTCCTTTATTCCGTAATACCCAACTGGTTTTCCATTTGATTCAGGTCCAAACGAATCAGCTTGGAAATACCCTGTTCCTGCATCGTAACGCCGTAAAGCACATCGGAAGCTTCCATAGTGCCACGGCGGTGGGTAATTACAATAAACTGGGTGTTGGTGCTGAGGTTACGCAGATAGCTTGCAAAGCGCTCCACGTTACGGTCATCCAAAGCCGCATCAATCTCATCCAGTAAGCAGAAGGGCGTGGGCCGCACCTTCAAAATTGCAAAATACAATGCCGTTGCCACAAACGCCTTTTCGCCGCCGGACAAAAGGGTTATCGTCTTGACCTGTTTTCCGGGGGGCTGCACCCGAATTTCAATGCCACAGGTAAGCGGCTCTTCCGGATCTTCTAAAATCAGCTGACCCTTACCGCCACCAAACATTTCCTCGAACACCACACCGAAATGATGGTCGATTTTCTGAAACTCCGTAACAAAGATTGTGGTCATTTCCTGGGTAATATCCCGAATAATGCCTTCCAGTTCCTTCTTGGAGGTAAGCACATCATCCCGCTGGGTTACCAAATAGGTATAGCGCTCATTGACACGGGCATACTCTTCGATTGCACCCAAATTTGGTGTGCCCAGTGCGGAAATCTTGCGCTTGAGTTCGCCAATACGACGATTTCCAGCAGCAACCGATTCGATTTCTCCCCGCTTCTCCACAGCAGTGCCGGGAGTCAGTTCATAGTAATCCCACAGTTTGTCAATAATCTGCTTTTCTTCCAGATCTGCAGCAGCTTTCTTATTCTCCAAGCGGGCGCTTTCCCGTTCCATATCCAGAATATCTTTGTTTTTTTCCTGCGCATCCCGCTCAGAACGGGTCTTGGAAGCCTCTGCCTCCGCGCGTTGCGTAAGTGCAGTCTCCATTGCCGTGCGCATGCGCCGGGTTTCCTGGTCATTATCCTGCTGCTTTTCCAAAAGACCGGCAATTTGGTCCTGATAGTTCTTGTTCTCTGCGCGGAAAGTCTCAATAAGAACAAGCTTCTTGTCCCGATCGCCTTCCATATCCCGACGCAAATTCTGCAAATCCGCAATATGATTGATTGCGGTGGCTTTTTCCGCCTCTAACGCCGCTTCCTCTGTCTTCAAGGCAGTCATATCCTCTGTGACACGATTCATTGTCTCGGAGGTATCCTGTTGGCTGCCTTCCAAAGTTGCCAGTTTCGCCTGGGTTTGGGTCAGCTGTTCGGTTAAAACCTGAAGTTTGGCTTGACAGGAAACATACCGCTCCCGGTCACTGCGCTCACGGGCATCCAAAACCTCTTTTTCACGGTGGGCAGAAGAAATTGCATCCTCAATGGCACTGACCATAATTTCGTGTTGCTTTTCCTGTCCCTGCAGCCGCAGCACCTGATCCTCTGCCTGACGCAGTTGGTCCTTTGCTGCTGTGAATTGGAACTCTGCCTGGTCTAAAGAACGTTGTGCCTCTTGCAGGTCCTGCTCCAGGTTTGCCCGCTCCTGCTGCAGTTTCTTCTCCTGGGCAGTGAGTTTTTCAAGCTCATTGGCTCGACTCAAAATGCCGGATTCCTTATTCACAGAGCCACCGGTCATAGAGCCACCCGGGTTAACCACCTGTCCGTCCAATGTGACAATCTTAAAACGATTTTGGTACCGCTTTGCCATTGCAATTGCAAAATCAATATTCTCCACAATCACAATTTTGCCCAGCAGATTATCCACAATACCTTGATAACGTTTGTCCGTGTGGATTAGTTTAGATGCAATACTCACATATCCGCGGCATTGCTCCAAACCCTTCTCATTTAATTCCCTGCCCTTAATAACGGAGATAGGCAGGAATGTGGCACGCCCGCCTCCGGTGCGTTTGAGGTATGTAATACCTGCTTTTGCATCCTGTTCCGTATCCACAACAATTTGCTGCATTGCACCGCCCAATGCAATTTCAATGGCAACGGTGTATTCATCCTCTGTCCGAATCAAGCGAGAAACCGGACCGTGAACATTGCGCAATGCGCCCCGTTCAGCCTCCTGCATAACCATACGCACAGACTTTTGGAAATTCTCATAGTCCTTTTCCATCGCCTGAAATACGCGAATCTTTGCATGCACGCCATCTAAGGTCGCGTGCAATTCCCGAAGCTGATTGTCAAGCTTGTCTCTGCTTGCCTGTCGGTTTTGATGACGAAGGGTATAGCCAGAAATTGTGTTATTGGCAGCAGTCACTTCTTCCTGCGCCTTTTTAAGCTCTTTCTGGCATTCAGAATATGCCAGTTTTGCATCCTTTTCACGTGCCGTGCCCGCCTCGATGTCACTACTCAGTTGTTGCAGGCGCTCTGCATTCTCCTGCAGGCTTGTTTCCAAACCCCGCAGGTCTGCTCCCCGTCCGGCAATTTCAGCGGTCAGGCTACTTTCGGTGGCACGCAGCTCCAAAAATTGGCGCGTGATGCCTTGCGCATCGGCAGACATAGCTGCAAGATTCTGTTGTAAGGCATTCAGCTTTTGCTGTTTTTCGGCAAGTTCTTTTTCGATTTGGGCAATTCTCGTTTCCGTTTGAGATAGTTGTGCCGAAATGCCTCCGTTGCGATCTTCCTGACCTTGCAGTTCTTCTTCTACACGGCGAATATTATCTTCATTGTTGCGGATATTGCCTTGCAAAACAGCCATCTGACCGTCTAACTGCTGGTGTGTTTGCTCCAAAAGATTCACTTGCAGACGGATATTTTCCAGTTCTCCGTCCCGATGGTGCAGCTCTGCACCCAACTCCTCGGAACGGGCATATAGCTTCTCCAAATCCTCATGGGCCTGCTTCAACACAAAGGATGCAGAAGCATAGTCTTCCTCTGCCTTCTTTGCTGCCGCAGAAAGCTTATCCAGGGTGTCTAACCAAACGGCAACCTCAACGCCCTGCAATTCTTCTTTCAGTTCCAGATACTGCTTTGCCTTTTCAGACTGCACTTTCAAAGGCTCTAACTGCAATTCCAGTTCGGAGACCTTATCGCCAATACGAAGCAGGTTATCCTCCGTATGGGCAAGGCGACGTTCCGTTTCTTCCTTGCGGTGGCGATACTTGGATACACCTGCCGCCTCTTCAAAAATCTCACGGCGGTCTGCACTCTTCAACGATAGAATCTCATCAATTCTTCCCTGTCCGATATTAGAGTAACCCTCGGGACCCAAACCGGTGTCCATAAACATCTCGTGGATATCACGCAGACGGGCAGACTGGCGATTGATATAGTACTCACTGTCACCGCTGCGGTAATAGCGGCGGGTAACCATAACCTCGTCCGCCTCATAGGGAAGCGCACGGTCTGTATTATCCAAAACCAGCGTTGCTTCGGCAAAGCCGACAGCCGCGCGTTTTTGGGTGCCGCCAAAAATCACGTCCTCCATCTTTGCGCCACGGAGAGTCTTTGTGCTTTGTTCACCCATTACCCAAAGGATTGCGTCGGAAATATTCGATTTACCGGAGCCATTGGGGCCGACAATGGCGGTGATATCATCACCAAAACGGATAACTGTCTTATCCGGGAAGGACTTAAAGCCCTGCACTTCCAAACTTTTTAAATACACAGTAAAACCTCTTAAAAAATAGTTATAACAAATCAATTTATTATACTGTTTATTTCATAAAAAAGCAAGCATTCTCGCAATAATTTCCCAGTTTTTTCATAGCAAAATATCAAACAAATTCTACTTTTGTTTCTTTACAGTTATCTGCGCCAAACAAACGAAACACGGAAAACTTGTGCGATTGCGAAAAATATGATATACTAAACAAAAGGAGTGATATTATGAAACAGTATCTTGGCATTGAATTAGGCTCTACACGCATCAAAGCTATGGTTTTGAATGAGAAGTGCGAGCCGGTCAACACTGGCGATTACAACTGGAAGAGCACATTCGAAAATGGCGTTTGGACCTATGATTTGGAAGAAGCCTGGGTAGGTTTGCGCGCCGCGCTGGAAAACATTGGCGCATTGGATAGCGTTTGCGCTGTCGGTGTTTCCGGAATGATGCACGGATATCTTGCATTTGACAAGGATTGGAAACTGCTTACCCCCTTCCGCACCTGGCAAAACACCATCACATCAGAAGCGGCTGCCATCCTGACGAAAAAATTTAACTTTACAATTCCGCAACGGTGGTCCGTTGCCCATCTGTATCAGGCAGTTCTAAATAAAGAACCGCATATCGGAGAGGTGGCCCACATTACAACTCTTGCAGGATATGTCCACTATATGCTCACCGGCGTCAACGCCATTGGCATTGGTGAGGCATCCGGTATGTTCCCCATTGATAGCAGCACCAACAACTACAACGAGAAGATGTTGACAGAATTTGAAGAACTTACCGCTTCTCTTCCCTGGAATATCCGGGATTTACTGCCGAAAGTTTTGGTCGCAGGAGAAAGCGCAGGCTCCCTGCACGCAGAAGGCAGCAAACGGTTAAACGGTCTGCTTGCTGAGGGTCTGCCCTTCGCGCCTGCCGAAGGTGATGCCGGTACAGGAATGGTATCCACAAATGCGGTTGCACCAAGAACCGGTAATGTGTCTGCCGGTACTTCGATTTTTACGATGGTGGTGCTGGAAAAGCCCCTAAAAAAAATGTATCCGGAAATCAACGTGGTCACAACACCCGCGGGAAAAACCGTTGCAATGGTCCACGCCAATAACTGCACCAATGATATGAATGCGTGGGTCGGTATTCTTGAGGAAACCGCAAATCTGTTTGGTGCAAATCCAAGCAAGGGCGAACTGTTCACAAAGCTCTATGAAATCAGCTTGAATGGTGATGCAGATTGTGACGATTTGGTGGTGTTCAACAACTTGGCCGGTGAGACAACCACGCACCTAAACGAAGGCAGACCCATTGTGCTTCGCACTCCGAACACACAATTTACCCTGGCGAACTTTATGCGCGCACAGCTGTATTCCACCTTGTGCACCCTACGGCTTGGTATGGACCTTTTGAACGAGGAAAATATCCCTATTGACAATCTCACAGGTCACGGCGGTCTGTTCAAAACACCCGTTGTTGGTCAGCGATACCTGGCTGCTGCCTGCAACAGCCCCATTACCGTGATGAAAACCGCCGGTGAAGGCGGACCGTACGGCATCGCATTGCTCACTGCCTATATGGCAGAAAAATCCGACCTATCCTTGGAGGAATTTCTGCACAATGTGTTTGCAAATGCCGAAAAAGCGACCCTCTCTCCCAACAAGGCAGATGTCGCAGGATTTGAAAAGTATTTGCAGAACTACAAAAACTGCCTTGCCGTTGAAAAAGCCGCCATTGAAAACTTATAAAAAATTGCTCACAACCAATTGGTTGTGAGCAATTTTAATTATATTTATTGTGCGGGAAGTTCAAACTGATGTGCCAAAGCCCAGTTGACGGACTCGATGATGATCTTCTTCATATCCTCCGTGATTGCATAATCCGGAAGTGTGGGATACTTGGACTGGTCAATATGCAAATTCATAGGAATGTTATTCACATTGACCGCATCGATAGAGGAAAGTCCCATCAGCTTTGCATACCAGTAGTAGCTGGCAATCAGACCGCCAAAATCGCCCAGGTGGGTATAATCGCGGTACATTTGGTCGTGGGTCTGTCCCAAAACATCCTGCGCATACTGAATCGGCGTGCCGGCATCCACAATGGTATCAAAATAATTCTTGCCTAAAAATGCTGTGCTATCGACAAGATATTTTTTGACCATTTGCATCTGGGTCTCGTACATCACTCTCTGGTCATACTGGCCGTCAGCGCCGGGGAACAAGCGCTTGTGATTGTCTTCCCAGCCATTGGTGGTAAACCACTCACTTTCCCAGAATTTGGGATCATCCGGGTTAGCCCAGGGGGCATGGAAATACAGCTTCGGAGTCACCTTCACATTTTCATAAATGTGGTTAATGACCGTCATAAAGTCTTCTGCCACATAATGCTCTTCGTCACCAATATTCCAGTTCATCTGCTGCAAGGAAACAATATCCCACGGCTCATCCTGCAATGCCAATTTCACAGTGGCAGAACCGGTCATCGTCCACATACCGTTTTCATACTTGTGATACTCGTACTCAGGCTTGTTGTTTTTGATAAAATCTGCATGCTGATACATCTGACAGCCGCTGTAGTACAAACGGGCAATGATGAACTTCTGATCAGGCGCTTCCTTCTGCAACACCTCAGGAAGGAATTTCAACGCGCAACCGCCGTGGCTGTTACCAATCAGCAGTACCTTCAAAACTTCCTGCTCTTCAGGGCTTTGTGTAGGACCTTGGGTTACCGCCACCGTAGTTTCACCACCGGCAGGGGCTGTCTGACAACCGGAAAACACGCCCAAAATCAGGACAAAAGATAAAACAAGTGCCAAAATGCGTTTCATTTTCTATACCTCCAAAGTAGAAACATACGGGAGCGCAGTGCTCCCGTATGTAATTTTAGAATAGTGAATATTAGTAGCCAACCTTCTCCCAGCACTGGAAGGGAGCAGCCAGCTCTTCGCTGATGTAGACCTGAGTCTTCTTGGTCTGCAGCATAGTGGAAGGCAGGTAGGGAGTGATAGGTCCGTGGGTGCACAGACGGGAAATCATTCTCTGCCAGGAAGAGAAAGTACCGCAGGTAGCCAGTGCGTGAACCTCGATACGCTCCTTAGCACGCATAACGTCCACGGGGCCAATGGTAGCAGCACAGGGAGGAACGTTAGCGATATCACCGGACTGACCGAAGGTGCCGTTCAGGGAGTTCTGCATAATGGTCATGGGGTGCAGCTTGACGATCTGAGCAGGCTGGTTGAGCCACTCTTCGATGTCGCCGCTGCCAATGAACTCGGGGATGGGATCTACGAAAGCCATATGACCTGCCCAACCGGGAGAGGTGGAAGCGATGTCAGCGCCACCCTCGGAAATATCGTTGATAATCTTGGAGTAGTCAGCGATGTTCTCGTTGGTGGGGAAGTGAACATTTTCCATAGGCATACGCAGCTTCTCATCGATCTGATAGTAGAAGTACTTGATCATAGAGTGTGCAAAGCCAGCCTCGTAGGTGATAGGCGCAATGTTGCCGTCCTCGTCAGCCCACTCATCCTCAGCAAACAGGTGCACCTTGGAGCAGTCAACCTGGAAGTAGTTGATCAGCTGTGCCAGGGGGATGTATGTATCGGGCTCGGGGTTACCCAAAATCATAGTGAAGGTCTTACCGGCTTCGGAAGCTGCCTTCAGACGGGAGAACAGCGTTGCAATCAGCACAGGATGGGGGTTCATCATAACCTTAACGGTGAATTCAGGGTGCCACCATTCCTCACGCTGCTCCAGCTCCAAGCCGCTCATATTACGAACGCGCTCACAAACTGCCTTGTCCTTAAAAGGAACAAACTCAGCAGGCTGGAAATCAAATTTGGTTGCGGGATCGACGATAAAGTCTTTCATTTTACAAATTCTCCTTTCAGAATTACAGATTTTATATTCATCCGATGGTCACAAACCACCAGATCCGCACGAAGTCCACGGCGAATTTCGCCGCGATCAGTAAGGCCGATCACCTTACAGGGGTTGGTAGATGCATAACGGAACACATCTACAACGGATGCGCCAGTGTGCTTCATCATATTGAAGCAAGCGACCTCCATTGTCAGTTTGGAGCCGGCAATCTCACCGGTCTCGTCAAAGTACAAATCCGTTACATGCTCATAGCCTTTCGGCTTGGGAAACTCATAATAGCAGGAATCGGTAACAAGAATAATTTTATCTTCACCTTTGATTTTACGCACCAATCGAAGCATGTAGGGGTCCACGTGGATGCCGCAGCTATCACAAATCAATTCGGCATAAATATCGCTGTTGTAATTGACCGCCTCATCTACGCAGACACCGCGACACTCCGGATACTTAGGCAGGTCACCGGTTGCGTTGGTGTGGTGGCAAGCCAGTCGCAGACCATAGGGCATCAACGCTTCAATTTCCTGGGGAGATGCTTCGCTGTGTCCAACGCCCAGACACACGCCGGGATTGGCTGCAACACAATCACGGGCAAACTGGTCGATGTTTTCCCGCTCCGGAGCCATAATCCAAATTTTGGCATCCTTACCGGCTGCTTCAATGACCGGCATATAGTCCTTAGCATCAATAGGACCCTTCCAGGGGTTATTCTCGCGGTCAGCGCCGAATTTGGGATTCATATAGGGTGCTTCCATATACAAGCCCGCAATGGTAGCGCCCTCCGGGGTCTTCATTGCGTCCTGGATAAGGTAAATATGGTCAACAAGTTCTTGCGTGGTCCATTTAAAGTACAACGTAGCCAGCATTGTAGTTGTACCGTGACGAAGCATACCTTGCGCCACACGAGCAGGGTCTTCATAAACCCAAACGCCGTCGGCCGCATTGATATGGATGTCCACAAAGCCGGGACCTACATACATGCCTTCTGCATCGTAGATTTCACAGTCTTCCGGGATAGGTGTGTTTCTCATTTCGCCAAAGCCACTAATCTTTCCGTCTTCCACAAAAAGCACTGCCTCGGGAATGAGATAATCCTTCATAACCAGAGTTGCATTTGTAATCGCAATCATTAACAAATCCTCTTTAAAAAAAGATAAATGTTCACACGAGTACATTCCATATCATCATAGTCTATTTAGGCTGAAAAGTCAAGGCTATTTTCCTATTTTGGCATTTTTTGAAGGGTGTGAAATTTCCTTGCTTTTTAGGGCTCATTATGATATATTGGTAAAAACAAATCAGGGGGTAAAACTATGGATACCTATACTATCGTTAAGCGGCCTGCAGAACTGGATTGGGGCAAAATCCCCGCCCTGCAAATCGACCATTGGCACCAAACCGAGCCTATGCCGATTTCCGCACAGGCGCAGATTTGTTATGATGACACCGCACTTTATGTACGTCTGAGCGCGGTAGAGCCGAATATTAAGGCAACATATTCCGGTCTTTTGGATGAAGTGAGTGAAGATAGCTGTTTGGAATTTTTCTTTTCTCCCAAGGCCGGTGACCGTCGGTATTTTAACATCGAAATCAACCCCAACGGTGCAATGTACTTAGGTTTTGGTCCCAGCATCAATGATTTGATGCGTTTAATCCCCGAAGAAAAGCAAATTGTTCCACAAATCACAATGACAGGTGACGGATGGATCGTGGAGTATGCAATCCCCTACTCCTTTATCCGGGTGTTTTTCCCGGACTTCTCCCCTGTCTCCGGTGACACAATGAAAGCCAATTGCTACAAATGTGCTGATGCGGGTGAGAATAATCCGCCCCATTCCCTTTGCTGGAAGCCGGTTGTTCCCCGTCGGTGCTCCTTCCACAATCCCGACTGCTTCGGCACAATGATTTTTGAATAACAAAAAGTCCTCCGGGTGATCGGAGGACTTTTTTATTAGCTAAGAAGTGCGCGATCGCTGGCAAACTCGCCACCGCTGGCTTTTTCAAACAAGCCAAGCAAATCCTTAACAGTCAGATTTTTCTTTTCTTCGCCGGAAATATCCACGACGATTTTTCCGTCATAGAGCATAATCAGCCGGTTTCCGTAAGCAATGGCGTCTTTCATATTGTGGGTGATCATCAACGTGGTCAGATTATTTTCCCGCACAATACGTTCTGTTAAGCTTAAAACCTTTGCAGCTGTTTTGGGATCTAATGCAGCTGTGTGTTCGTCCAGCAAAAGCAATTTGGGACGATTAAGGGTTGCCATCAGCAATGTAACTGCTTGGCGCTGACCGCCGGAAAGCAGACCAACCTTGCTGGAAAGGCGCTCTTCCAAACCCAAATCCAAGTCTGCAAGCAGCTTTTTATAGCGGGTTCTTTCTGCTTTACGAACGCCCCAAATAAGCTTGCGCTTTGTGCCTCTGCGGGCAGCGATTGCCAAATTTTCCGCAATCTCCATATCCGGAGAAGTGCCCTTCATCGGATCCTGAAACACACGTCCTAAGAACTGTGCGCGCTTATGCTCCGGCATATTGGTCACATCCACGCCATCAATTTCAATGGTTCCGTAATCCGGCTTCCAAACACCGGAAATAGCGTTGAAAAGTGTGGACTTTCCGGCGCCGTTGCCGCCGATAACCGTGACAAACTCGCCGTCCTTCAGTTCCAAATCCAAACCGCACAATGCAATCTTCTCGTTCACAGTGCCGGGGTTGAAGGTTTTCTGCAAATTGGTAACTTTAAGCATCCTTTTCCCCTCCTGTCACAACCCCAATTGGCAGGGGCTTTTGTTTTTGGAACAATACCCCTTTCAGGTAAGGAACACCCAAAAACAGTGCCACAATCACCGCAGAGAGCATCTTAAGGTAATCGGTCTTGAGTCCCAGCAAAATGACAAAGTTATAAATAATGTAATACACAATGCCGCCGCCGACTACACCGATTAAGCTCACCACAAAATTCGGTTTAATCTTCAAAGATACGGAAAGGCCAATATAAATGGCAGCCAAGGCAATCACAATGGCGCCTCTGCCATCCTGCAGACTGACAGAACCCTTATACTGAGCATACAACGCACCTGCCAAAGCAACAATACCGTTGGAAATCGCCAAACCCAATACCTTGTTGAACTTCACATTGACGCCCTGTGCGCGGCTCATATCCGGATTGTCGCCTGTTGATTTCAGTGTCAATCCCACCTCGGTGTAGAAGAACAACCAAAGCACCACGATAGTAGCCGTCACAATCAGTCCGGCAGATACAATGGCCATAGGGTTATCGCTCATATGCAGCAATAGCGGATTGGCGCGATGGTCAATCGCCACCAAGGATTTACCGCCCAAAATCAGCAGATTCACCGTATAAAGCATCAGCTGAGTAAGGATACCAGCCAATATTGCAGGTATTCCAAGTGCTGTGTGCAGAAGTCCGGTCAGCGTACCGGCAAGTACACCCGCGATAAAGGCAATCAAAACACTTACCCAAACCGGCACACCCATGCCAATCAAAATCGCACAGACGCATCCTCCGGTACAAATAGAGCCGTCAACCGAAAGGTCTGCAATATCTAAAATCTTGTAGGAGATATAGACGCCAATCGCCATCAATCCCCAAATCAGCCCCTCCGCAACTGCGCCGGGCAATGCAAACAAAAAACTCATAACAATCCTTTAATATTTCTTTATTTTTCGGGAACGGCAATACCCAGAGTATTGCACAATTCCTCGTTGTAAACGGTGGAAGGTGTCAAGGTCTTCACTTCCATATCGGAAATCTTAGCAGTTCCCAGCAAAACCTCGGCAGCCATCTTGCCGGTTTCTACACCCAGTTGGTAGTAATCAATTGCCAAACTTGCGTAGCAAACGGCTCCGCCGTAGCTGGTGTAGACAGGCACCTTCTTTTCGGAGCAGATATTGCCAACAATGCTGTCATTCTGAGCAACGGTGTTATCAGAGGGGATGTAAACCGCCTTGCATGCATCCGCCATAGAGGTCACAAGTGCCTGCAGCTCGGTAATTTCGGAGAAGGTATAAGCTTCCACCACAATGCCCTCTTCCTCAAACAAAGCTTTGACAGCTTCGTACTGGATTTTGGAATTGGATTCGTTAATGCAGTACAAAACACCAACCTTGTCACCGGAAGCCAGATTTAAGGTGTCGATCATCATCTGTGCCTGCTCAGCAAAAGGCACTGCATCAGAGGTACCGGACACATTTTCAGGAATGTTGCCTGCAAAAGTGTCAGCATAATCGGTCACAGAGGTTCCCAATACGGGAATTTTGGTGGTTGCATTGGATGCAGCCAGAAGCGCAGGTGTTGCATTTGCCATAATCAGGTCCACATTCTTCGCAGTGAAGGTATTCACAACCGTGGTGCAGAGGTTTGCCTCGCCGGCAACCTGTGTATCAAAGGTAACTGTCTTGCCTGCTGCAGTCATTGCTTCGGTCAGAGCATCCTGGAAGCCTTTGGTTGCCTGATCAAGGGAATCATGAACCATCAACTGGCAAATGCCTACAGTAAAACCGTCTTTGGATGCGGTATTGCCGCCACAGGCTGCCACAGTCAGGCAAAGCACCAAAACAAGAACAATCGCGATTAACTTTTTCATTTTTTGGTCCTCCGTTTATTTTGGAATTTATTCACCGCTATTGCGGAAAAATACAAACAAAAATCGCCCCTGCATATACAGGGACGATAAAATCTATCGTGGTACCACTCTGCTTCATATTTTCCTTGCGGAAAATACCTTTACAGGCTCAAACAAGCCCTGGCGATGTAACGGTCGCTCCCGTTGTGCCTACTGCTATTTCAACACACTGCTCGCAGAATGAACTTCAAGTTCGGTCTACTCTTGCCTCGCACCAACCGGCAATTCTCTGAAGCGTTCCTTACTCTACTCTTTCTGCTCAAACGCATTTCAATATAAAATATACGCCAATTTTAGCAACATTTATTTTATATGTCAAGTGTTTTTTGTGTTTTTTTAAGTGCTAACGAGCGATTTGACCGGGAATGACCTGAAATTGCTCCTGCAGCGCAAAGGCAATCCGACTTAAGAACACTTCATTGGACGGGCATCGGATTTCATCGCCACAACCAGAAGAAAAGTACATCTTCCAAACACCGGGGTTCCCACTTAAGAACGCATCCTTGATTGCATCCCGGATGGCTTTTTCCACCTGGGCTGCATTGCCGCCACAGAGCTTGGCTACTTTCGGATACAGACATTTTGTTATGCCGCCATCCTCACCCTCATATTTCAGCATAAGTGCCTGATATACACACTGATAGCGACTCAGACCCATACGGAATCCTAAGTTTAAAAGAATGTGATTTGTCGCCCTCTGAGGACTTTGACAGAACTGTGTCCCCGCCCGGATATGCATTGACAAATCCTGAAGACGCGCCACTACCGCGCCGGTGCTGCAGGGCTTAGGCAGGAAACAACTTACACTCAGATCTGATAATTCTCTGCAAATCCAGTCATTGTGCAAAAAGCCTGTCACAATTACCGTCAAATCATTTCCGCTGGTGCGTATCGTACGTAAAACATTCAACCCGTCAAGCTCCGGCAAATGCAAATCCAAAAGCAGCAAGTCCGGCTGAATTTTACGCACGGCTTCCAGAACCTGCAGACCGTCTGTGCATTTATAAACATCAAACAGATTTTTGCACTGCTTGGATAGCGCCTGTAAAAAGGTTTCGCTGGTATCGGCAATCACAAGTTTCAACACAACATCACAACCTTTTCTTTATCTAACTACACAATACCACAACATTTAGACAATTTCAAGCAGATGGCAACAATATCTTGTCGACAATTTTCGACAAGGCCGAAACATCTCCGTTTTGCCGGTTTGGAAATTCCTTCTTGTTGGTTTGTTACAAAGCCCTGGTAATTTTTATGAAAAATTCGTCGGTATTTTCTGTTCTTTTCAGTTGCATTTTTGCAGCTAATAGTGTTATAATGTATTTACAAATGTTCGGAGGCTTTCCGAACCACAAAAAGATGATAAAGTGAGGTATATCCAAAGATGATTGCATACGGAGATGATATTAAGATTTTCTGCGGCAATTCCAACCCCGAATTTGCAAAAACTGTTTGCAAAGAGCTTGGTGTGGAACTTGGTAACAGCGTGGTGCAAACATTCGCTGACGGCGAAGTCTCTGTTTCCCTGAATGAGACTGTCCGTGCCGCTGACGTATTTTTGATTCAATCCACTTGCAAGCCGGTCAACAACCACCTGATGGAGCTGTTGGTTATGATCGATGCATGCCGCCGTGCTTCTGCAGGTCGTATTACTGCTGTTATTCCCTATTTCGGCTATGCTCGTCAGGATCGCAAGGCAAAGAGCCGCGATCCCATTTCTGCAAAGCTGGTAGCCAATATGCTCACCGCTGCAGGTGCTGACCGTGTGCTGACTATGGATCTGCACGCTGCTCAGATTCAGGGCTTCTTTGATATCCCTGTTGACCATCTGTTGGGCAATCCCACTTTTGTAAAATATTATCTCGACAAGTTCCCCGAGGACAAGTTCGACCACGACAATTTCGTAGTTGTTTCTCCCGACGTTGGCTCTGTAGCCCGTGCCCGTGCTTTTGCCGCAAAAGTACATATGGGTCTTGCCATTGTGGATAAACGCCGTCAGAAAGCCAACGTATGCGAAGTTATGAACGTTATCGGTGATGTTAAGGGTAAAACCTGCATCCTGTATGATGATATGGTGGATACTGCAGGTTCTTTGTGCAATGCTGCAAACGCTTTGGTTGAGGTTGGCGGTGCTAAGGAAGTATATGCCTGCGCAACCCACGGTGTGCTGTCCGGCCCTGCTTTTGACCGTATCAATGCCAGCGCAATCAAGGAACTGGTTGTGCATAACACCATTCCCCTGCCCGAATGTTGCCCCACTGATAAGATTAAGCAGCTGGATGTTGCCCCCATTTTTGCCCGTGCCATTGCGCATGTGCACGGCGGCACCTCCATTGCCGACCTGTTCTAAGCCGTGTTTGGTAAAAAACAGGAAAGCTGGCTGATTGTCGGCTTGGGTAATCCCGGCAAGGACTATGAACGCACCCGTCACAACTGCGGTTTCCGCGCGATGGATATCCTTGCGCAAAAGCTTGGATGCAAAATCGACAAAGCAAAGTTTCAGGGACTGTACGGACAGACGGTGATGGATGGCAAAAAAGTATATTTGCTCAAGCCGCTGACCTATATGAACTTATCCGGTCGCTCCGTTTTGCAGCTTTCTGCGTATTTCAACATTCCTCCCCAGCGAATCATCGTGATTTTTGACGATATTTCTTTATCCGTGGGAGGTCTGCGCGTTCGCAGCAACGGGTCTGCAGGCGGTCACAACGGCATTAAATCTATAATCGCCGAATTGGGAAGTCAGGATTTCCCCCGGGTTAAGGTAGGCGTTGGTGCCAAACCCCACCCGGAGCAGGATTTGGCAGACTGGGTGTTGTCCGGATTTACCGCTGCAGAGGAAAAGGCTTTGAAAACCGCCTTGGAAAACGCCGGTGAAGCTGCCCTTTGCTATATTGAAAAGGGACTTATGGAAACAGCAAATCGCTTTAACGCGAAATAAATTATATACTGTAAAACAGTCACGGAAAGGGGAGGTATTTTCCCCTTTCCGCGTTTGCACGTGGAATAAATTTTTTGAGGTGTTCTATGGAAAAGCTTCTTACATTTCTGAAAACCATTCCTGAATATGCTCTGCTGACCAAAGCCGTTGGAAGCGGTGAGGCTGCCGCCGTGACCGGTGTGGGACAAATTAACCGTAGTCACTTGATCGCTGCACTGCACAGGGACCTGACAAATCCCATCGTAATCATTTGTCAGGATGATATGGCAGCCAA
>JAZRHG010000094.1:0-2644 GCA_045644625.1 Faecousia sp. | reverse complement strand
CTGTTCAATTTTGGTAAGAAGAAAGAAGAAACCAAGGCTCCCGCTTGCGCTTGCAACTGCGGTTGCCCCACCAGCGAAGCTACAGAAGTGGTCAACACCTGTTGCGGCGAAGCTGTGAGTGGCATCTGCTGCATCAAGGGTCTGGGAGCAGGCTGTGAGTCCTGGCACGAGCAGTATGGGAACGCAAAGGCTGCTGTCAAGTCCATGGGACTGTCTGTGGAGGTGGAGTATATCACTGACATGGAAAAGGTCATGGAGTACGGCGTTATGAGTATGCCTGCTCTGGTGGTCAACGAAAATGTAGTTTCCATGGGCAAGGTACTGAAAGCTGCCGAAGTGGAGAAGCTGCTGCATAAGCTGGGATTCTAAGGAGGACTTTCCATGAGCAAGGGTTGGTATCCTGTTATCGACTATGACAAGTGCGTAGGCTGCATGGCCTGCAACGATATGTGCAAGCACGGTGTTTATAAACCCAATCCGGACACCGGAATGCCTAAGGTGGTCTACGGCATGGGATGTGTGCATGGATGCCATGGCTGTGAACGCAACTGCCCTGTGGGAGCCATACACTACTTTGGCGATGATGGAACTCTGAATATCGACTACGATTATGAAACCTACAAGCCTGAGCTGAACTGCGAAGGTAAGCCCAAGGTAGCCTTTGTCTGTGTCCATAACTCCTGCCGCAGCCAGATTGCGGAGGCTTTGGGCAAAAAACTAGCCTCGGATGTGTTCGACAGCTATTCTGCTGGCACGGCGCTGAAGGATCATATCAACGCCGATGCGGTGCGGCTGATGAAGCAAGTCCACAGCATCGACATGGAGCTGACCCAGCACAATAAACTGCTGTCCGATATTCCTGCACCAGATGTGTTGATCTTCATGGGCTGCAATGTAAGCTGCCCCGATGTTCCCAGCCAGTATGCAGAAAACTGGGGTCTGGACGATCCCAGCGGACAGTCTGACGAAGTGTTCCTTGAAACCATTCGGATGATTGAGAAGAAGATGCTTCAACTGAAGGTGAAATTGGGCTAAGCCCAAGAAGTCGATTCCGAATATAATAGCCCAAATGTCAGGATCGTTTTTTGTCTTTTCTGTTTGCTTTTGGTATGCTATACTATTTGAAAATGCACTTTCAAAAAAGGAGCTGCCGCAGATGGAAGAACAGAAAGAAAAGAAACAGGGACACAAGGGCAAGGGACAGAAGTACAAGTCCCTTTTGGTTTGGGACACACTTCTGAAGAGAACTGACGAAAACCATGCTTTGCGGCTTGTAGATATTCAGAAGCATTTGAAGCGGTATGGCATTACCGCCGAACGCCACTCCATCAAGCGTGACATCGACGATATTTTGCTGCTTCTAAACAAGGAAATGGACTTCGACCTTGATGAAATGATGATTGATGACCGGGATCTCCTGGGCTACGAGGTAGAGTACGACGAATCTTTGCATGGTTACAAGGTCAGCCGTCGTCCGTATGAATTTGAAGAATTGCGGCTTTTGGCAGAGTGCGTCCGATCCTCCAAATTCATTTCCAAAAGCCAGGAAGAGCATTTGCTTGCGGCGATTGAAGGACTTTGCAGCGAATATCAGATTGAGGAACTGCAAAACGAGGTGTATTTGGTTGGCAGAAACAAGACTGAAAACACCAAGATTATGGCTGCGATGCTGAAAGTCAATCAGGCCATTCGCCAGAACAACAAAATCAAGTTCCATTACCAGAAGTACACCATCAAAGACCGCACACAGCGTATTGATCGCCGGGGTGGTGCTACTTATAAAATCAGCCCTTTCAAGCTAATCATCAATGATGGTTACTATTATGTTTTGGCATGGGATAGTAAGAAAAACCAGACCATCACTTATCGTCTGGATCGCATGAGCGGCGTAGATATTGTGGAAGGAGAAAACAGAGAAGGTAATCTGGAATTTTCCAAAATTAACATGGAAACCTACACGCAGCAGCACTTTGGTATGTTCAGCGGCGAGAAGAAGCGTGTGAGCTTGCGGTTTACCAACAACCTTCTGGACACTATGGTTGACCGTTTCGGAACAGGTGTGGATGTGTTTTACCGCCCCGATGATGAACGGCATTTTGTTGTCACCACTGACATTGCAATCAGTGACCAGTTCTTCGGATGGATCGCCGGCTTCCGCAAAATGGCAAAGATTGTATCGCCGCCGGATGTGGTGGAAGACTTCCAAAACTTCCTTGATGACATCTATGGAAGATACGAAGATGAATAAAAGATGATGCAATCCTCCAGAAAGTTGACACTTCTGGAGGATTGTTGATTAAAGTTGATACCTTAGAGTGATTGAGTGTGATTTGAGCCAGAAGAGAAAAGAAAAAGCCCCCTGATTCTTGCTAAAATCAGAGGGATATGATATAATTTCTGAGCCGACGGTTTCGGCAAATTAGACCGTAGCACTAGAAAACCGTAGGCTTGATGCTGAAATTCCCAATTTGTTTCGTTTTTGATCGGATTTTGAGAATGCGGCGGTGATTTGCTCTTGGATTGTTGAAATTAACACTTCAAAAGTAGTCCCCCCAGAGGCTGATTTATCAGCCTCGTCTCCAAAACCGTAGGCTCTGGGTTCAAGTCCTAGTGCCCCTGCCAAAAAAGTCCAACAGCTTTTGCT
>JAZRHG010000093.1:0-3729 GCA_045644625.1 Faecousia sp. | reverse complement strand
CCATCGTTTTTCCCCGCGTCTTACAGAATCCCACATTTCCATCGTCTGCTGAACAGAAGCACCTCTGGTTTCATAATCTCGAACCGTTCTTCGCAGAAGTCTTAAAAGACTGGTAGGGATACGATTATGGTCATCCAAATTTAACGGCAACAATGGACTAACATACAGACGAAACACCATTTTTTTGTCCAGGCCTTCCGGCAGCAAGACTGGGTTAAGTGCATGCAATCCTTCAATGATCATAACTGAATTTTCAGCCAGCTGCAGTACTTCGCCGTGGTATTCTCGTTTTCCGGTTTTAAAATTGAAAACCGGTCGTTCAATTGCGTTTCCTGACAAAAGCGCATCTAAATGTGTGCGGAATAAATCTGTATCGATGGTATTGATATGCTCTAAGTCCAATTTGCCGTCTGATCCAGGCAGGATCTTATCCCGATCAATATAGTAATCGTCCATACTGATAAGCACAGGACTTTTTCCATGGACTCGCAGTTGAGTTGCAAGGCGATTTCCGGAGGTAGTTTTTCCGGAGGAACTGGGGCCGGCCAACATAACAGCCTTTGCACCCCGGTGACAAATCATATCTGCTACCTGAGAGAACCGTTTTTCGTGGAGCGCCTCATTGACACGAATCAACTCCCGAATTTTTCCTGTGCGGGTCAAATCATTCAAATCCGCAACGGTTTCGCAGCCCATCAGCTCACACCACCGCTCACCTTCTGTGCTGACTGACAAAAACTGTGGCATATGTTCATACTGGGCTACCATATCGGGATAGGCATCATCCGGGAACAGAAAGAAAAAGCCACCCTCGGCAGGCAGAATATCCCACACCTGCAAAAAGCCCGTAGAAGGTGCCAATTCTCCGTAGTAATAATCCGAGAAATCTTCATAGAAATACTCGTCAAAAATATCTTTCTTTCTACAAGTCAAAAGTCTTGCCTTGTCGGTTTGTCCCTGCGCCTGATATCGGGAGATTGCCTCTGCCGTCTTCACGCGTCTGCGATATAACGGAATGTTCTGCGCAACAAACTCCTGCACCTGCTTTTTCAGCGCATCGGCAGAGAAGTCCGGCGTCAAAACCTCCACATACAAAGCCTTGCCAACGGTGCAACCCATTTTTACACGGACATCCGGATACAGCTTGCGTAATGCAAGGAAAATCACAAATTGCGCCGTTCTTGCATAAACATCCGCGCCCGCAGGGTCTGTATAACGCAGGAGTTTAATCACACCACCGGATTGCGCCATCGCACGGCGAATGGAGGTGCGTTCAGTTTGCACGTCCACCTTACGTACCGGTACATAATTGAGATTAAACACCTCGCCGGCAATCTTGGCTGCAATGGGACGGCTGGAAAGACACTTACTATCCAAACCCAATTGCTCTACGAGCTCCAACAAAGTTTGTTCCGGCTTCGCAACAACCGACATACCGTCAATCTGTAACTGCATAAAAGCACCTCCTCTATCTGCATCTAAAAATATTATGACATATTTCCCGAATAAATGCAATATTTTCACAAGATAACAAAACGGACAGCAATCGGCATTTCGCCCTGCTGTCCGTTTACATTATTCTTCTTTGCCGATTTCCATAATGTCATAAGGTGTGGTTTGGTACACGAAATAGTTCAGCCAGTTGCTGAATAACAGATTTGCGTGACCGCGCCAACGTACTATCGGCGGCTGAGTATCGTCATCATTGGGATAGTAGTTTTCCGGTACGCGGATGGGCAAGCCCAGGTTCTTATCCCGCAGGTATTCCCTCTCCAGCGTGTCCGGGTCATACTCAGAATGTCCGGTGATGAAAATCTGCTTGCCACCCTTATTGGCGATGGCATAAACCCCGCTTTCAGCAGAGGATGCCAAGATTTTCAGGTCCGGAACTGCTTCAATATCCTCACGCAGCACCGTTGTGTGGCGGGAATGGGGCACCCAGAACAAATCATCAAAGCCGCGTAGCAAGATAGAACGTCTGTAATCCACAGTGTGGGGAAATACGCCGAACATTTTTTCCGGCAGAGGTTGCTTATTGATGCCATAGTGATAATAAAGGCCTGCTTGCGCGCCCCAGCAAATATGCAGAGTGCTGTGTACATTGGTTTTGCTCCACTCCATAATCTGGCAAAGCTCCTGCCAATAATCCACATCCTCAAAATCCATCTGTTCCACCGGCGCACCGGTAATCACCATTCCGTCAAACTTCCGATCCTTCAGCTCATCAAAACTTTTGTAGAAATTCAGCAAATGGTCTTGGGAGGTATTCTTGGAGGTATGGGTGGACGTGTGCATCAATTCCAGGCGCACCTGCAAAGGCGTGTTGCCCAGCAGTCGGCTAAGCTGCGTCTCCGTCACAACTTTTGTGGGCATTAGGTTCAGCAGGACAATCTCCAAGGGGCGGATATCCTGCGTAGTTGCCCGATTTTCCGGCATTACAAAAATATTCTCCTGTTGCAGTACTTCTGCAGCAGGTAAATCATTGGGAATTTGGATTGGCATAGCAATTCCCCCTATCCGTCAAAATTTTGATTATTGTACCCCATAACCCACCTTTTGTCAATCTCTGTCACAGGTCTCAAGGGAGGTATCTTTGTAATAATGAGAAAGGATTTGCTGATACGTTTTTCCCTGCACCGCCATTGCATCTGCGCCATATTGGCTCATTCCTACGCGGTGTCCATACCCTTTTGTGGTTATGGTCACGGTTTCGCCTACTATGGAAATCACAAAAGCGGTTGAACGCAAGCCCAACTTCTGTCGTATTGTAGTACCTTTGTACTCCTGCCCGCAGATAAATATGGTGTCCACGCCTCCGCCTCGTGTATAGGTAATCTTTCCAATCCAGTCTTGCGGAGAACCCGATAATTTTGCGTCCAACAACTCCGCAAACTCGGAAAGCGTGAAGGTTTCTGTGTCAACATAATGGGTTGCGCTTTCCTCACCGGGACTTTTTGTAGATTGCAGGTATGGAATATCCGCACCCCAAACCGCCTTTGCATCCTCCGTCTGTCCTCCGGAGCAGGAAAAATACGTCGCGTCAATCAACTTGCCATCATAAGTAAGCACCTGACCGGCAGTGCTCTCTACCGCAGAGGTAACTTTATCCAGCAACGTCTGTTCTCCGCCTTGTTCCAGGTATTCCTGCGGTGACAGAAATCCCTGGCAGCATTCAGAATCGGTGCAAACTGCAGCATCTATGTGTTTGCCCCCGTCGTCCGCTTTTCGCCGTGTATATGTGCGGGCTACCACCGCTTGTGCTTTGAGTGCCTCGCTTTCAAATGCAGCCGGCATTTCCCGTAATACGACGCATAAAATGTACGCTTCCAAATCCATTTTTCGAACTGCACCGTCTTCCATCAGCACGGAAATCTGATTGTCTGTAATAGCCACTGTTGTATTCGTAGTAGCAGGTGTCAATTCCCATCTTTCCTTGTTGGCTATTTTATCAACTGCAAAAAACACAATGCCGGGAACTAACACACCCAGAAGCAGCGATAAAATAATTTCCTTTCTTTTGAATTTCATATATTTCACCTCGAAATCATTCTACCAGTCACAGCGGCAAGAATGTGTCGATTTGCAACAGGAATAATTTCCAGTTCATCGTCAAGTCTTGACAGAAAACCACATCAGCCTTATAATAAAAATTACAAATAATATCGAAAGGTCACAAAAAATGAAAAAAGCAGTTCGAATCATTTTGCCGATCATTCTTGCCTTGTGCAT
>JAZRHG010000092.1:0-7123 GCA_045644625.1 Faecousia sp. | reverse complement strand
GGAATCGAACCCATGTTACCGCCGTGAAAGGGCGGTGTCTTAACCGCTTGACCAACGGGCCTGGTAGCGGCGACCTGACTTGAACAGGTGACATACCGGGTATGAACCGGGTACTCTACCAACTGAGTTACGCCGCCATATCTTCTTTGCTGAAATTCAGCTTTGTTATTATATCTGCCAAGTCGTCATTTGTCAAGAGAAAAGTTGGTATTTTTCAAGTTTTTTTCGGGAAAGCTTGACACGAGGTGAATTTGCTTGAAAATTTGGAAGAAATGCTATCTTTTTATCATAGGCGGTTGCTCCTATGTGGGGCTGGAGCTATTATGGCGCAGTCGGAGCCACAGCAGTATGTTTTTTGCCGGTGGACTGTGTTTTTTGCTGTTGGGAAAGCTGGGAAAGGTCACAAGGAATCCCCTGACTCGCGCTTTTGTGGGAACAGGTATTATTACCACAGTGGAGTTTCTGGCAGGCCTTTTGGTGAACAGAAGCTACAAAGTTTGGGATTATCGGAATATACCTCTAAATATCAAAGGCCAGATCTGCCTGCCCTTCTGCCTTCTGTGGCTACCTATTGGATTTGGGGCAATCTTACTTTATGACGTTTTGGACAAAAAAATACTGCCAGCCAATTGACCGGCAGTATTTTGCAAACTCAGATTATTCCTCTGCGCCCTTGGACAGCATCACATTGGTGAGGATGCCCAAAATCAGTGCGCAGGCAATGGTAGTCAAAGTGACCTTACCAAAGGAAACACTCAGACCGCCGATACCGGGGATCAGAATAGCGGAAACTACAAACAGGTTCTTGCTGGCATTCAAGTTAACTTTTTGGATCATCTTCAGACCAGAAACAGCAATAAAGCCGTACAGTGCCACGCACACGCCGCCCATAACGCAGTTCGGGATAGAGGACAGGAAGGTGACGAAGGGGCCAAAGAAGGAGATCACCAAGCACATAATAGCAGCAGTTGTGAGGGTCACAACGGAAGCATTGCGGGTAATGGCAACGCAACCCACAGACTCACCATAGGTGGTGTTGGGGCAGCCACCGAAGAAAGCACCGGCAATAGAGCCGATACCGTCACCCAGCAGAGTGCGGTGCAGGCCGGGAGTCTCCAGCAGATCCTGGCCGATGATAGTGGACAGGTTCTTGTGGTCAGCGATGTGCTCAGCAAAGACCACGAATGCCACAGGGATGTAAGCCACAGCGATGGTAGCAATGAATGCACCATCGATTTCCTTCACACCCTCGAAAGCCTTCAAGAAGGTGAAATCGGGAACTGCGAAGATCTGCATATCCTTAAATGCTGCAAAGTTGATGACCTGCAAAGCTACATTGTCGGTAGCAATACCGATCACTGTGAAGATAGTGGCTACCACATAGCCAACCAGGATGCCCAGGATGAAGGGGATCAGCTTGATCATTTTCTTGCCGTAAACAGAGAATGCAAAGATAGCAAACAAAGTAATCAGACCGCAGATCAGCGCCACATAGGGGCTGCACAGAGAGTTCAGAGCTTCATCTACGACCTTACCCTTGGTCAGGTCGCCAACTGCGTTAACAGCCAGAGAAAGACCAATCAGCGCAACAGTGGGGCCGATAACCACAGGAGGCATCAGTTTGTTGATCCACTTAACACCAACAAACTTGACCACCAGTGCAATAATCACATACACAAGGCCTGCAAAAATTGCACCGGCCAAAAGGCCAGCATAGCCGGCAGATGCGGAAGCTGCGCCACCAAAAGCAGCGAACATAGAGCCGATAAACGCAAAAGAAGAACCAAGGAATACAGGGCTGTTAAACTTGGTGAACAACTGGTAAACGATGGTGCCGACACCAGCACCGAACAATGCGGCAGACTGGCTCATACCATTACCAATGATTGCGGGAACAAGGATTGTTGCTGCCAGGATTGCCAAAACCTGCTGGAATGCGAACAAGAGCATTTGGCCGAATTTGGGCTTGTCTTTGATGCCATAGATCAAATTCATTGAAATTTCCTCCATATTTTTGATAATTAAATTCGCAAAAAAAGGAGGAAAGACCGGGTATCAGATACGCGGCACTTCCTCCTATCTCTCGAATTTCAATTCCATTAAAATTATATACTATGTTTTGACAAATTTCAAGATTTTTTTACAGGCAAAATTGTGTAGGCAATAACTGCTCCAGGGTGTAGGTTTGAATTTCATCGCCATCGGTCACAAACACAGGAAACTCTCTTTCACAAAATTCTCCCAACACCTGGCGGCATACGCCGCAGGGTGTGCAAAAACTCTTGATTCGCCCATTTTCACCACCACAAACCGCCAAAGCCACAAATTCCCGGCAGCCGCCACTGACCGCTTTACCGATAGCAACCCGTTCTGCGCACATTGTGGGGCTGTAAGCGGCATTTTCCACATTGCAGCCGGTGTAAACCTTGCCGTCTGCGCCTAAGAGAGCTGCGCCCACCTGAAATTTGGAATAGGGTGCATAGGCATTTTGCATAGCAAGCTTCGCCTGCTGCATCAATTGTTCTTTCATATCAATCCACTCCCAAATATGCTTTTACAGTGTCTGCCACATAAGTGAAGCTATCCCTGGTGCCAATATTTCGGGGTGTTACTCCCCTGCCCAGTATCAGCACAGGAACATACTCTCTGGTGTGGTCCGTGGAGGCGGTAAAGCCGGGGTCGCAGCCGTGGTCAGCAGTGATGATGACCACATCTTCTTCCCCCAGAGCCGCCAAAAATTCAGGCAGCCATGCATCAAATTCCGACAGTGCTTTTGCATAGCCATCGATATCCCGACGGTGACCATAAACCATATCGAAATCCACCAAATTCACAAAGCACAGACCGGAAAAATCCTGTTCGGCATAACGGAGCGTGTGCGCCATTCCGTTGGCATTGCTTTCGTTATACACATATTCCGTCAGTCCTTGGCCTGCAAAAATATCGTGGATTTTACCCACGCCGATTGTGGAAAGTCCGGCGTTTTTCACGGCATCCAAAAGGGTTTGTGCAGGCGGCTCTAAGGAAAAATCGTGGCGGTTTGCCGTTCTCGTAAAGTTTCCCGGTGTTCCAACGAAGGGACGCGCAATCACCCGTCCCACGCCGTGTTTGCCCTGCAAAATTTTGCGGGCAATGCGGCAGTATTCATAAAGCTGCTCCGGGGGTACGATGTCCTCATGGGCTGCAATCTGGAACACGGAATCGGCAGAGGTATAGACAATCAAATCGCCGGTTTTGAGATGCTCAGCACCATATTCCTGGATAACCGCCGTGCCTGACCAGGGAGCATTTGCCAGCACGCCCCGTCCGGTCTGTTCCCGGAAGGGTTTCAGCACTTCTTCCGGAAAGCCGTTGGGATAAGTAGGCAGAGGACTTTCCGATACAATCCCCGCCAATTCCCAATGACCGATGGTGGTATCCTTACCGGCAGATTTTTCGGCCAGTCTGCCATAGATGCCGGTGGGTTTATCTGCTTTCGGCAGGTAGTCCACTCCGTCGATATTACCTAAGCCTGCAGCTATCAAGTTTGGAATATGCAAATGGGTAGATTTTGCGCAGGATTTCAGTGTATTTGCGCCTGCGTCACCAAACTTCTCTGCATCCGGCAGATAACCTATTCCCAAAGAATCCAGCACAATTAAGAAAACTCGCTTCATAATTTCTCCAACAACTCCAAAAGGTCCGATAACTGTTTGATTTCATAATCCGGCATAATTTCCGGCCTGGCAGGCTTACTTTTGGGGTTATACCAACAGGTGGCAATCCCCACATTTTTTCCGCCTAAAATATCCGAGGTCAGACTATCGCCAACAATCAAGGCTTTCGCCTTATCAAAGCTGGGAATTTTTGCAAAGCAGGCTGCAAAAAATTCCGGTGCAGGCTTATTGGCGCCCATTTCCTGAGAAATGAAAATTTCATCAAAATATTTCCCAATTCCAGAGCCTGCAATACGTTCTTTTTGCACCCAGGTAGTGCCGTTACTGGCAAGGTACAGCTTATACTTTCCCTGCAATGCTTTCAGCACATCTTCCGCACCGGGGAGGATGAAATCCCCCTGTGCCAAATTTTGGGTATAACGGCTTGCGCATTCCTGCGGGTCCACCGCCACACCCAGCTCTCCAAAAAGCACCTCAAACCGTCCGGTAAGTACCTGCTCCCGGGTAATCTCCTTGCGCTCCAAGGCCTCCCAGTGCAGCTGGTTAATATAACTATAGCGGTCACAAATGGCATCTGTGGGCTCTACGCCAAAATCGGAAAGCGTCTTTCGGATCGCCACCGCTTCGGCTTTCTTAAAATCCAAAATGGTGTCGTCCATATCCAAAAACAAAAAATCAACCATTCTTCTTTCTCCTGTTAATCTCATTGGCAATGGCGGCAAACTGGGCAATATCCAAGGTCTCCCCTCTTACATTGGGCGCAAATCCGCAGGAGGTCAGTACCTCCGCCGCGCCGGCTTTTCCCAACTCCGGAAAACCGGAGGCAAGCCCATTTTGCAGGGTTTTTCTACGCATGGCAAAGCTTGCCCGCACAACTTTGAAGAAAATCTCTTTGTTATCAATCTGCCAGGGCAGTTCCTTTCGCACACGCAGTGCAATCACCGCAGAGGTAACCTTGGGCTGGGGCATAAAGCAGCCGGCAGGCACGTCAAACAAAATTTCCGGTTGGGCGTAATACTGGCAAAAAATGGTGAACGCACTGTAATCTGCAGTGCCGGGTTTTGCAGCAATGCGCTGGGCTACCTCCTTTTGCACCATAACCGTCACGGTGTCAAAGCATTCCGCTTCCAAAAGCGCAGTGAGAATGGGAGATGTAATATAATACGGCAGATTGGCGCAGGCCATAGGCCGTAAGCCGGCAAATTTATCCCGGACCAGTGCAGCAATATCTAATTTCAGAACATCATTCCAAAGAATCTCCAAATTAGAAAATTTACCCACAGTGATATCCAAAATCGGCTTCAGCCGGGTATCTAATTCCACTGCGCAGACTTTCCCCGCCCGCAGCGCCAGCTGCTGGGTCAGCGGACCGATGCCCGGACCGATTTCCAGGACGCCAGCTGTTTCATCCACACCGGAGTCAATGGCAATCCGCTCCGGTACCCAAGGGGCAACGAGAAAATTCTGTCCCTTTGCTTTGGAAAAATGGAAGCCGTGCTCTGCCAAAAGGGGCTTCATCACGCCGATATTGCAAACCTCTACCATAGAAAATCGCCTTCCTCTCATATACAACAGTCGCGTTTGCAACTATTATATCAAGAGAAAGGCGATATTTCAACGAAATTATCAGTCTAAGAAATAAATGGTAACGGCGCGCTTACCAAACTGGAAGCATTCCTTGGTGGTGGGGAAATACAAATCCACCTGGTCACCCTTAATGCCGCCGCCGCAGTCCTCTGCAGTGGCAATGCCGTAGATGTACTTTCCATCGTTGGTAACGATGAACATACGGGTTCCGTAGGCAATGAGTGTGGGGTCAACCGCAATGGAACCAACACGCACAGTTGTACCGGTGGCAGTGGTCATATCGCAGCCTGCGTCGGTGTGGGTGTAGGCTGTTGCTCTGAACTTCTCCTTGCGGCTATAGGTCAGCACCTCACCGTCAGCAGTGACAATCACGCCGTTGCCGATGGCGGGCGCATTGGAGTTTGTGTCCACCTGTGTACCGGTGCCCACAAGGACAATCTCATTGACAGGCTGACGGGTAACGGTTTCATCAATCACTGTGTGACTGGTCTGCTGGGAGTTCACATAGACCACATTGGCGGTCTTGCACAACTCGCCGTTAACGCCCTGAACCTTCACCTGTCTTGTACCCACGGGCAAAGAGGGGTCATTACACTCCACAGTTTCATAAGGGATTTCCACAGTATAGCTCTGCTTGGACTCAATCACGCAGTCCACAGAAAACTCCATACCGTCATAGGTTTCCGTTTCCAGGGGCATCGATGTAACATAATCCCCGGAGGTGGGAATTTCCAAACGGGTCAGCAGTGCTTCAACACTTTCGCCATAGCTGCTGGTTTCCACCACCTCACCACAGTAGTTAATACGGATAATCTGGTTGCGGCGAACCGTAATTTCAGAAACGCCGTCACCGGGATTGGTGGTATACGTGTCATCCTCGCTCAATTCGAAACCGGCGCGGTTTAAAACTGCCGCAGGGTTGGACGTATAGGTTGTGTAAACCTTAACCTGATCGCCATCGGTGATCACGTATGTCGTTTGCGCAAAGACAGTAGGTGCCAAAACGCCCAGTAAGATGAGCACCGGCACAACCAATGCCAATACACGAATAAGCAAGGTCTTTTTCTTTTCGATAAACGCTGTAATTGCTTGCACGGACTAAACCTCCTTTCGAAAAATCGGGTTATTTCTAAACAGTATCAAATAGTTACAAAAAGACAACCCCTTTTCAGGAGTTACGCATATTATAACAAATTATTCAAAAAAGTCAAGTCTTTTCAGCAAAACTCGGCGTTTCGACAACTTTTTGCCGAATTTTAATAAATATATTATGTAAACCGCCTCCCAAAATATGGCAATTCTTCTGTCGAACAAACACAATTTATAGTGTTTTTGGTTACATTTGTTGACATAACTCGCGGAATTATGTAACTTTTCACAAAATGTCTACCTGCGCCGATTATTGTAAACCACCCGGCACCTTTTTTCTTGCGGTTTTTGCGTTTTTTCCTCCACCAAAGGGATTGACAGGTATGCAAAATCGTGGTATATTACCTTCGTAAAATGCTGTGATGAAGACACGCATTTTGGCGGAAACACCCAGAGAAAAGCCGGTTGGTGCAAGGCTTTGTGATTTTGCCAAAATGATACCACTTCTGAGCTGAAGGTTGGAAATAGCCTTTCGGGTACGCCCGTTAAAGCGTCAATGAGTGGCGGACTCGTCCGCAATTAGGGTGGAACCGTGGAGTACATTATATATTATGTATGTCACCCCTGATTATGTCAGGGGTGACTCTTTTTTTGCCCCTTTATCATTAAGGAGGAACTGTTATGTCCGAAGAAAATTTGTACACCTTTGAAAATCCGGAGTACCGCAAGACCTACTGGCACACCTGCTCCCACATTATGGCGCAGGCTGTCAAGCGCCTGTGGCCGGAAGT
>JAZRHG010000091.1:0-6946 GCA_045644625.1 Faecousia sp. | reverse complement strand
GATTTTGCGGGATGTGATGCAGAGCGAAGATGAAAACCTGAAGGTTTGCTGCATCATTGATGACAACAGCAACAAATGGGGTCGCAGCATTAGCGGTGTTCCCATTGTAGGTGGACGGAATGACATTTTGGAAAATGTCCGAAAATACAGGATTGAAAAAATGCTGATTGCCATTCCCAGTGGCTAGGAGGAAGAAAAAAGCAAAATTTTGAACATCTGCAAAGACACTGGCTGCGAGCTGAAAAATCTGCCCGGTATTTATCAGATGATCAGTGGCGAAATTACACTGAGAGATATGAAGGACGTGGATGTGGAGGACCTGCTGGGCAGAGAGCCTATCCGCGTGGATATGCAGCAGATTTACGAGGAAATCTCCGGCAAAACCATTTTGGTCACCGGTGGCGGCGGCTCTATCGGCAGTGAATTGTGCCGGCAGGTGGCTGCCCATAATCCCCGCATGCTGATTATCTTCGATGTTTACGAAAACAATGCCTATGATATTGAGCAGGAGCTCAAGAGCCGGTATCCCCAGCTGAACTTGCGGGTGCTGATTGGCTCTGTCCGTGATAGCCGGTGTATTGAACAGGTGTTCTCTACCTATCATCCGGATATCGTGTACCACGCGGCAGCACACAAGCATGTGCCGCTGATGGAGACAAGCCCCTGCGAGGCAATCAAAAACAATGTAATCGGTACATATAAGACGGCTTATGCCGCATTGCTTCACCGCTGCCGCAGATTTGTGCTGATCAGCACAGATAAGGCAGTCAATCCCACCAATATTATGGGTGCCAGCAAGCGGCTTTGCGAAATGATTGTTCAGTCCTTTGACCGCGCGGTCAAGATGGGTACAGCCGACCAATTGCCTCAGCTGTTCACCCACAGAGAAACTGCAGAAACTACCACGGTGATGCACAAACCCTGTACAGAATTTGTGGCGGTGCGGTTCGGTAATGTGCTGGGTAGTAATGGTTCTGTGATTCCCTTATTTAAAAAGCAGATTGCAAAAGGTGGACCGGTAACGGTCACTCATCCGGACATTATCCGATACTTTATGACCATCCCGGAGGCGGTGAGCCTGGTGATGCAGGCTGGCAGCTATGCCGGCGGCGGTGAAATTTTCGTGCTGGATATGGGCGCACCGGTGAAGATTGACGAGTTGGCGAGAAACCTCATCAAGCTCTCCGGATATACGCCGGATGTGGATATTAAGATCGTCTATTCCGGCTTGCGACCCGGCGAAAAACTTTATGAAGAAAAGCTGATGGCGGAAGAGGGCATGCAGAAGACCCCCAATGACCTGATACATATTGGTAACCCCATTCCTTTTGATACCGATGTGTTTTTTAGTCAGCTGCGCAAGCTGATGGATGTTGCCTATGATAATGACAGGGCAATTTGTGATGCGGTGGCGGAGATGGTCCCCACCTATCGCCCCTTTTACAAAGGCAATGGAAAGGAAAATGCCGTTGCTTCAGAGAAAGCCACGGTGCATTAAATATCAGGAGAAATTATGATGGACAAGAAGAAAACGCTGTACATTATTTTGGCGATTGTGGCGGTTGTTTTGGTGGCGGTGATTATTGTGGCTGCAACAAAGCTGGGTGGCGCACCTGCTGCCGGCGGACAGACGGACAGCACCGCAACAACTTCCCAAACCGAGGCAAGCACTGCCGAAACGGAAGCTGTCACAACCCAGGCAACGGAAGAAGAGACTTCTGCAACAACCCCGGCAACTGAAAGCACAAAGCCTGCACAAGAGGACACCAAGCCTTCAAAGGAGGAAACAAAGCCTTCTGAAGAAGAGCAGACACAGCCCGCTACACCGGAGACCACAGAGCCTACGAAAGCGGAGAATGAAAACAATCCCTCCGGAGATGGTGAGGAAGAGGAGCCTACCGGTACCACCGAGGAGAAAACAGAGGATAAAACCGGTATTGATTTCGATGACCTGCTGAGTTAAACGATACAACAAGGCAACCGCGAATAATTGCGGTTGCCTTGTTAATTTTTGCGGGTGTCTTGTTAATTTTTGCGGTTGAAAACAGGGGTAAATGGGCGTATACTATGCAGTAGAAAAGCGTATTGTGGAGCAATATGGAAAGGAAGTATGCAAAATGTATCCTAAGATTTATCTTGCTATTGACAATTGTTTTGCGTCCAAAAGATGGACAGCGCCGGAGGACTGGGCGCGTGTCATTAAGGACTTGGGTGTCAATTATCTGGAGGCCAGCGCCGACACTGAGTTGGACCCCCTGTATATGGGCAGAGGATACCTTGCCGGTTGGAAAGAACGGGTGAAGGCAGTGGAGAAAAATCAAAATGTGAAGGTGGCAAATTTGTTCTCCGGTCACGGGACCTACTCCACACTGGGTCTTGCCCATCCGGAAGCGACAGTGAGAAAAAATATGCTGGACAACTGGTTTAAAGCCGATGATTGAAATTGCAGCAGAACTGGATGCCGGTATGGGCTTCTACGCCCATGCATTTCCGGTGGAGGGTCTGCAGTCTCAAAAACGGTATGAGGAATATTGCAAGATACTGACCGATGGCTTGTTAGAATTAAATGCATATGCCCGCCAGGTGGGTTGTAAGTATTTGGCGCTGGAGCAGATGTACACGCCGCACCAAATTCCCTGGACAATTGCCGGCACTAAGCAGCTGATGCAGCAATTGTCCGACGGCGCCGGTCACCCCTTCTTCTTTACAGAAGACGTGGGCCACCATCTGACAACCTATGTAAAACCCACAGTTGCGCAAATTCAGGCGGCAGTAGCCGAGGGAAAAGAAATTTGGCTTGGCAATGACGAAGCCTACCGGGTGTTTGATCATGCTGTGGCAAAGGGCAGCATTTCTGACGCGCAATGTGCAGAAAATGTGGCGGCAATGGACGCAACGCCCTATATGTTCGCAGAAGAAAAGGACGGAGACTGCTTCTGCTGGCTGGAGGAAATTGGCTGCTATTCTCCCATTGTTCACCTGCAGCAGACCGACGGCAACGCCTCTGCTCACAAACCTTTTACCGCAGAATGCAACCGGCAGGGTAAGATTACCGCGAAGAAAGTTCTGCAAGCCATTAAGCAGAGTTATGATGCGCCGGTTTGCAAGGACCTGCCCAACAGATGTTCTGAGATTTATTTGACTTTGGAGCTGTTTTCCGGCACAGCACAGACTGTGCGCAGCATTCTGCGCAATTATTCGCAGACTGTGCAGTGCTGGCGAGAGTATATTCCGGAGGACGGAATTACATTGGATACGTTGTTGGAGAAACTGGAAAAATAAGAAAACAAAAAAATCCCCCATCGGTCTGATGGGGGATTTTTATAAGTACAAATTACTTTTCGGTCAGGATCTTCTTTTCTTCCTTCACGATGGAAATGATGGCGATAGTCAGACAAGCCAAGCCGGCAACCAGTGCAGCGGCGGCAGCAATCACCAGATACAGGTGGGAGTAAGCCAAGGTGAAGAACGGAACGGTCAGATAAGTGATCAGCGCCCAGGCACCGGTAACGACTGCGGCTACAGAACCCAAAGGCAGCTTTTTGAATACCCAAGTGGCTACAGCACCGGCAATGGCAAGAAGCATTGTCATAACAGGAACAGTGACAACATCATTCACACCGGGGATCTTATCCAGACCCAATGTCTCGCGGAAGCCCTTCAGCAGGGAAATCTTCTTGGTGGGGAAGGCGAGGTACTCTGCGATGGAGAGAGTGCCATCTCTGTAATCCCAGGCGGGCAGGAACAGAACAGCAATCAGCGCAGCCAAAAATAAAACGCTGATGATATTTGTCCAAATCACCACGGGATTTAATTTATTCTTTTTCATATCAAATTCTCCTTTTCTCGTATGATCAGTACGCACGGCAAATAAAAAGCCGAAACTACACCAATACCACACCATTATACTCCTATCGCGCTGGGATTGTCAATAGTTGGATGTGGAAAAGAAGAAACGTGTTTTTTGTGCAGGTTGCCCAAAAAACACGTTTTTATAAGTTTCACAAGAAAATTCGCAACACCACAAATAGCAAAACGCAGGTCAGCGTTAAAGCGGAGAGGGCGGAAGAGACCTGCGAGCGATCCTCCGGGCTGTCAGCAAAAATCGGAATGACATAGGGCGGCGGCAAAATTGCCATCAGGAGAATTGCGCCCTCAAAAAGCTGGTTGTGCAGGAATGTCCGGTTGAAGAGAATATAAATTCCAACGAACACGCCCATAGCAATCAGCCGTAATCCAATAAAGCGCAGTGTTTTGCCCCAGGAGATTTCCCGCAGTACCAAATCATAACCCACAGTGAGCAGGATAATCATTCCGGTAGGCGCGGCGACAAAATCGCTAACCCCGGAGATAACACCGCCCACACCCCATTGACCGAACAATTGCCAAAGACCGGTGGCACCCAGCATAACGCCGATGCCAACTGCCCACAAAATGGGGGAGGTGACCATATCTTTGCCGATGGCTTTCCAATCCGTCTTGCCGGACAGGAGGATTTTAAAAGCGGTGAACACAAACAGCGTCTGTCCCAAATCCAAAATTGCAAATTTTGATGCGCTGACGCCGGGGAACAGCAGGGCAAACAATGCATAGCCCAGCATACCGGCTTCAAAGCCTGTGGCAAAGAAGGGGGCGACCCGAAGGTGTATCCGGAACAGGCGGGCAAGCAAATAACCCACGCCCAAAATCAAGCAGCATAGCAGATATGTAATCACCGGAATGGCGATGGTGGAGGCGGAGTACTCTGCAGTGGCAAAAGCGCCAAACAGGACAGCAGGCAGGGTGATATTTACCACCACTTTTTTAAGGTTGTCAATGCCCTCGCGGGAGAGAAAATTTGTCTTTCTGCAAAGCATTCCCAGAAAAAGCGCAATAAACACCGGCAAAACTGCCTGCAGCACGGAAAGTATTTGTTCCATAGCTTATTTAATGACACCCTTCTGCAGGATGATGTTGGCGTAAATTTCGGTCTCACCGGTCTGAATGACGCAGTAACAGTCCTTTGCCTCATCGTAGAACTTGAAGCGGTCAATGTTGCCTACGGCATCAGCACCCCGGTCATCGTATTTTGCGACGATTTGTTTGTAGGTCTCCCAAACAGGAATATTCAGGTCCTTGTCGCATTCCATCTTTTCCATCAAAATGGCAGGCTTTTCCACATAGGTATCCAGGGGGATGACCTGCAAAATGGCATCCAGCAGCTCCGGAACGCCGTGTCCGTCGGCCCGCAGGAAAATAGCGCCCTTGGCTTTTGCCATAGATGCGCCGGGGAAATTGCCGTCACCGATGCAGATGCGATCACTGTGACCCATTTCGCACAGCACCTTCAAAAGCTCGGGGGATAAAATGGAAGGGATATTTTTCAGCATAAGTATTACCTCCAATGATAGGTTTTCAAAAAGTGGCGGTCAGAAGACCGCCACTTTATTGGATTTGTGAATTAGTATGCCTTGTACATAGGACCGTAAGCGGCACAGGCACGGTAGTCTGCGCCTTCCTTGTCCATACCGAATGCGTTCCAGGCAGCGGGACGGAAAATGTCCTCAGTGGGAACGTTGTGCATACATACGGGAATGCGGAGCATGGAGCACATAGTGATCAGGTCAGCACCGATGTGACCATAGGAGATAGCGCCGTGGTTAGCACCCCAGTTATTCATAACGTCGTAGGCAGTCTTGAAGGGGGAGCCTTCCTTACCGTCGCAGCGAGGCGCAAACCAAGTGCAGGGCCAGGTGGGGTCGGTACGCATCATCAGAGTCTTGGTGACGTCATCGGGCAGCTGTACAGTCCAGCCTTCGGCGATCTGCAGAACAGGTCCCAGACCCTTAACCAAATTCAGACGGATCATAGTAGCGGGCATTTCAGCACGGGTGGTGAAGGAGGAGGAGAATCCGCCGCCACGGAAGTAGCCGTTGTCAGCTGCAGGCCAAGTGGTGGCTGCGGTCATCTTCTTGATGTCGCCCTCGGTACCTTCCCACCACTTCTTCATAATGCCGTTGCCGTTTTCGTCCTTGCATTCGCCGCAAGCATCCAAAGCGGTAGCGCCGGAGTTAATCAGGTGAATAAAGCCGCCGTTTTCCAGAGCCTTGCCTTCGACCTTGTAGCCGGAAGCACGCTCGCAAGCCTCGGGGGACCAGTAAGTACGCACATCGGAGAACATCTGAGCGCGGTTGGTCAGAAGCTTCATAAACAGCATACCCAAACCGTTGAGAACATCGTTCTCGGTAGCCAGAATGTAAGGCTCACGGGCACCGTTGTGGTCGAAGGTGGAGTTCAGCAGTGCTTCGGGGAAGTCACAGTTGGGATAGAAGTCGGTCCACTGACGCTGGCCCTGGAAGCCACCGGCGATAGCGTTGTGGCCAACCATTTCTTCCTCACAACCTGCGGGGAGGTTCTGGTTGCCGTTGAACATATCCTTGATGATGCAGTACATCTTTGCCAGGAAGTCCCACTGCTCTGCCTTCTTCTCGTCGGAAGTCTTAACGAAGTCAGGGTTCTTGTCCCAGCCTTCCTTGCAGTTTTCAGCGATCCAAGCCTTAGCCTTTGCAACTTCTTCTGCATCGTAGATGCCCTCGGACATTCTACGGATGATTTCTACCTCGTCAACGGACTCAACACGCATGCCCAGGTAGCTCTCGATGAAAGCGGGGTCGATGATGGAGCCGCCGATACCCATGCAGATGGAGCCGATCTGCAGGTAGGACTTGCCGCGCATGGTAGCCGCTGCGATTGCCGCACGACCGAAACGCAGCAGCTTTTCCTTGACGTCTTCGGGGATGTTGGTAACTTCGTCCAGGTTCTGAACGTCATGGCCGTAGATACCGAAAGCAGGCAGGCCCTTCTGGGCATGGCTTGCCAGAACGGAAGCCAGATAAACTGCGCCGGGACGCTCGGTGCCGTTGAAGCCCCAAACGCCCTTGATGGTCTGAGGATCCATGTCCATGGT
>JAZRHG010000090.1:0-5743 GCA_045644625.1 Faecousia sp. | reverse complement strand
AGCGTCTGGGCGTAAAGCGTGCTGACGGTCAGTTCGTTCTGGCTGGCAACATCCTGGTTCGCCAGAGAGGCACTCACATTCATCCCGGTACCAATGTGGGTATCGGCAGCGACGACACTCTGTTCGCTCTGATTGACGGCACTGTCAAGTTCGAGCGCAAGGGCAAGGATCGTCGTCAGTGCTCTGTCTACGCTGTGGAGCAGTAATCACGAAATCCCGTATTGCTTACAAAGGGCTGCTGCATACTAAGTGCAGCAGCCTTTTAATTTTTAATCTCCACCTGAAAGGAGAATACCTATGAATATGTTTGTTGATAAGGTGCGCATTACCGTATGCGGCGGTCGCGGCGGCGACGGCGCGGTGGCGTTCCATCGGGAAAAATATGTCGCCTCCGGTGGTCCGGATGGCGGCGATGGCGGTCACGGCGGCAGTGTCATTCTGCGTGTCAATGACAACCTGACAACTCTGCTGGACTTCCGGTATAAGCGGAAATATTCCGCCCAAGCCGGTGAAAACGGTCAGGGTAGAAAAATGAGCGGTAAGCGGGGCGAGCCCCTGATTATCCAAGTGCCTCGCGGCACGGTTGTGCGGGATGCCGAGACCAGTCAGATTATTGTGGATATGTCCACCGGTGAGGATTTTATCATCGCCAAAGGCGGCAGAGGCGGCTGGGGCAATGCCCACTACGCCACGCCCACCCGTCAGGTTCCCCGTTTTGCCAAAGCCGGCATCAAGGGGCAGGAGCGGGATGTGATTTTGGAATTAAAGCTTTTGGCCGATGTGGGTCTGGTGGGTTTCCCCAATGTGGGCAAGTCTACCCTACTGTCCGTCACCTCTAACGCCCGTCCCAAAATTGCCAACTACCACTTCACCACCCTGTTTCCCAACTTAGGTGTGATTTATGTAGAAGAGGGCGTGTCCTTCGTTATGGCGGACATTCCCGGCATTATCGAGGGCGCGGCAGAAGGCGCAGGCCTGGGACACGATTTTTTGCGGCACATTGACCGCTGCCGACTGCTGGTGCACGTGGTGGATGTTTCCGGCTGCGAAGGTCGCGACCCTATAGCGGACTTCGACGCAATTTGCGAGGAGCTGCGGGGTTACAGCATTGACTTAGGTGACCGCCCCATGATTGTGGCTGCCAATAAGTGCGATTTGCTGCCGCCGGACAGCGACAATTTGGCGCGTCTGCGGGAACACGTGGAGAAAGCCGGTTGGGAGCTTTATGAGATTTCCGCAGGCACTACCCAAGGCACGAGAAAGCTGATGCAGGTAGTTGCCGAAAAGCTTCGCACGCTGCCCCCGGTAACCATTTATGAGCCGGAGTATGTGGAAGTGATTGCCGAGGCAGGCGACCCCAAGGACCTGCTTATCGAGCATTTGGGCAACACCTGGGTAGTCACCGGCACTTGGCTGGAGCGGCTCGTTGTGAACATCAACTTTGATGACTACGAGTCCCGCAACTATTTCGACCTGCAACTGCGTAAATGCGGACTGTTTGCCCGCCTGGAAGAAATGGGCATTCAGGACGGCGACGTGGTGGACATCTATGATATGGAATTTGAATATCAGAGATAATTTTGTTACAGGGCGGGAGGCTTGCTCCCGCCGTGAACCCTCAATACGAAAATCTGCAGATGATATTGCCCATCTGCAGATTTTGCTATATAATAGCCTTGGTGATTATTATGGAATGTTGTTTGCCGAAAAGAAAACACCCTCGTCTGAAAGATTATGACTACAGCACCGCTGGCGCATATTTTATTACAATCTGCACCCACAATAGACGGTGCTTGCTGTCTCACGTTGTAGGGCGGGGGCTTGCCCCCGCCGAAACCCAATATACCACATATGGACAAATAGCAAAGGAACAGCTATATCTGTTAGAAAAAAGATATCCTTCCTTGAAAATTGATCAGTATGTGATTATGCCAAACCATATTCATGCTATCCTTTTTATAGAAGAAATGACGGGTGTAAATCCCCGCCCCAGAATTACAGATATCGTTTGTGCATATAAATCGCTGACAACCAGAGCGTGCAAGAAGGTGCAGCAAATTGATAAGCTATTCCAAACTTCATTTTATGAGCATGTGATCCGCGGGCGTGAGGATTATGACGAAATTGCAGAATATATTGCAAACAACCCAAAACAGTGGGAATTAGATAAGCTATATACAGAAAAATAAGGGTTTTGGTTTGTGCTTTTGTATCGTTATGAAGCATAATCCCCTCGACGGCAATTCGTCGAGGGGATGTTTTTGTGTTGGCGGCGGGAGCAAGCCCCCGCCCTACATATCTTTTAGGGTGCTTTGTATTTTTCGGTTGCTAATTCGGGATATTTTGAATAGTCAATTTTGTAATAGTCGCTTCTGCCGTCTGTGCGGTTTCTGGCGTAGGATTGTACCTGCTTGTCTGTCTTCATAAAGCAGCGGAAGGGATCTAATGCGCTTTGGGGCGAGGTATCATAGTGGTACCAGCCGGTGCCGATATTCACCAAAAGCCAATAATGGGAAGACCTGCCTTTGTACCGCTCCACCGGTAAATTCTCAATTTCCAGCTTGTCTAAAAGCACCTTGGCAATGGCAAAATAATTATAGCAGTCGCCTCTTTTATATTTCATTGCCTTATAGGCGGCGCTGAGAATATCCTTCTCTTTGGAGCTGCTGTAAGAGACATTCTTGCGGATATACATATACACCGCGTAGATTTTTTCGTGGTCAGACATATCCTCGGTAATGATTTTATCCAGAATCGCCTGCGCGGTTTCGTCCACCAATTCCTCATTGACCACTAATTTGGAACTGACGAAAATCTCCCGCTCCGCTTTTGCCACATTGCCGCTGGAGTCGGTGGCGGTATAGATAATGGTATAATTGCCTTCCTCCTCCAAATTCACATTGCCGGCATCTACGGTGAAGCTCAATTCTCCGTCCCGGTCATCGGTGACGGAAATGCCCTTACGGTAGGAAACCGACTGCCCGATATTAACGGTCAATTTTTCCATTGGGGCGAAAACCGGTAGGGTGGTATCGGCAATGATAGTCAGCTTTGCTTCTACAAAGCCTACATTTTTCGAGGTGTCCGTCAGCCGGACGGTGACCGTCTGCTCACCCACCTTTGTAAAATCCGGAACCGTATCAAAGGAAACTGCCACATCGGTGGCGTCCTGAATATCGGTCACAAAATCTTCGGGGAGCAGCATCTCATCATTGTAGATGGTATGCGCTACCGGCTTTCCGGTGGCGGCTGTGGTGTCTACAATTTGTAATGTGGCGAAGAAGCTTTTCTTCTTATAGGAAAACTCGATTTGGTGCTGCCCTAACTGATCCAGCGAAATATCGGACAAATCGGTCACCAACTGAACATTTCTGCCTTCTTTGACAAACTGCTCTGCCGGAATATTTTTACTTCCGATTTCCACTGTCACCACATCATATATGGGCTTGGGCTCAAACACCACCGCACAGGTAACCAGTGCCGACATCGCTACCGCCACCGTCACGGCAATCCATATTAGTATCCTTCTCATAAAAACCTCGCAAAGGCGCATTCTCTGTAACAAAGTCCTATTGTACGCAAAATCTGTCGAATTGTCAACCCAATCCCTTTTTTGTGACCTTGCATTGCCCTGTTTTTTGGTATATAATAATTGATATATACGGAATTGAGGTGCACTATGGATTTTAAGGTTTTGGCAGTGGGCGACGTGGTAGGAAACCCCGGTATGGACCGGATTTGCCGCAGTTTGCGGTATTTAAAGCGGCAAACTGGGGCGGATTTTGTGATTGTTAATGGAGAAAACGCCTCTGTGGTGGGGTTGACCCCCCGGCAGGCGGAAGAAATTTTTGACGCCGGCGCGGATGTGATTACTATGGGCAACCACACCTTCGGCAGGCGGGAATTGGTGGAGTATATGGAAGACAATTCCCGCATTTTGCGCCCTGCCAACTACGCCCCCCAAGCCCCCGGCAGAGGTTGGGGCATTTACGACAGCAAGGCTGGCGAGGTTGCCGTGATTGATCTGCAGGGGCGGTGCAATATGGATTACACCCCGGATAACCCCTTTTTGGCGGTAGAGAAAATTTTATCTCAAATGGATACCAAGCTGATTTTTGTGGAGCTGCATGCGGAGGCTACCTCCGAAAAGTTAGCTATGGGCTATATGCTGGACGGACGGGTCAGCGCGGTATGGGGCACCCACACCCACGTACCCACGGCAGATACCCAAGTGTTGCCCAAGGGTACCGGCTATGTGACAGATTTGGGAATGACCGGCCCCAAGCACTCGGTTTTGGGCATTCGCCCGGACCTGTCTATTGCCAAATTTCGCGGAGATTTAACCGAGCGCTATCGTTGGGCGGATGGTGACACCAAATTAGAGGCGGTACTGTTTACTGTAGACACCAGCACCGGTCTTTGCAAGAACGTAGAAAGGGCGGATTTGGATGATTAAGATTTTACACTCCGGCGACTGGCATTTAGATGCGCCCCTTTTGTTCTCCGATGTGGCGCAGCGGGATCGGTTGCGGCAGGAACTTGCCGCCGTTCCGCAAAAAATCGCCACCCTTTGCAAAGCCCACAACTGTGATTTACTGCTGCTTTCCGGTGACTTATTTGACGGCGCTTACGCCTTAGACACCCTGCAGCAGCTGAAAAGCGCACTGCAGCAGGTGGAAGTACCTGTGTTTATCACCCCCGGCAACCACGATTTTGTGGGTGCGGACAGCCCCTGGCTGACGGAGAGTTTCTCCTCCAATGTGCATATTTTTACCCATCCGGTGATTGAATCTGTGGCGCTCCCCCATTTAGACTGTCGGGTTTACGGCGCAGGCTTTACGGCTATGGACTGCCCCAGTCTGCTCTCTGATTTCACCTTAAAACAGGAAGAAACTTACGCCATCGGCGTGCTCCACGGCGACCCCACCCAGATTTCCTCCCCGTATAACCCTGTGACCAAAGAGCAGGTCAAGGGATCAGGGCTGGACTATTTGGCGTTGGGGCACATTCACAAGGGCGACAGCTTCCGTGCGGGGAAAACCCTGTGCGCCTGGCCCGGCTGCCCCATGGGTCACGGCTATGACGAGACAGGGGAAAAGGGTGTTTTGCTGGTAACGGTTGATGAAACTGTCACCGCAGAATTTATCCCGCTGAATACCCCCCGTTTTTACGATTTGGAAGTGGATGCGACCGCTTCTTTGGACGATATCCTGCCTCCCGTAGGCAATGAGGACCACTACCGCATCACCTTCATCGGCAGTAGCGAGCCTTTGGATCTTGCCGCTATCGCCGGCAGCTACAGCCGCTTCCCCAATCTTTTGCTGCGGGACAAGCCCACCGCCCCGGTGGATCTGTGGGGCAGCGCCGGAGAAGACACCCTGGAGGGTAAATATTTCAAGCTGCTCCAGGACAGTCTGGAAAACGCCGACGAAGAAACCCAAAGGAAGCTCCGCCTTGCGGCGGAGATCTCCCGGAAGCTCTTAGACGGACAGGAGGTGGTTCTGCCGTGAAGATCTATTCCATGACCGCCACTTTTGGCAAGCTGGCATCTGACACGTTGACTTTGCAGCCGGGTCTGAATGTGATCCACGCGCCCAACGAATGGGGTAAGAGCACCTGGAGCGCATTTATCGTGTGTATGCTCTACGGCATCGACACCAAAGAGCGCACCACCCAATCCGCCCTGGCAGACAAAGACCGGTACGCTCCCTGGTCCGGCGAACCTATGTCCGGACGGATGGAG